>JANPIQ010000296.1:0-1710 GCA_031425075.1 Sphingomonadales bacterium | reverse complement strand
AGAGTGGGGGCCATTGACATGCTTTCTTGCGATGGGATCGGGTTCGGGCGCGCTGTATCAATCAGCATGGCCAGTCGGCAAGCACCGCGACACGCTCGCGACCTCGCCCTTGGCTAGACCGGCCCGCGCGACAGTTCGGCGACCAGAAAATCGAACACGGTACGCACACGTTTGCTGGTGTTCAGTTCGCGGTGCGTCGCCAGCCACATGGGGATGACAATCGGCGCCATATCGGGAACGACGCGGCATACGAGCGGTTCGGCGTCGCCGATATCCTGAGTGATGCAACCGATGCCCACGCCCTGTTTGACAAGTTGCCATTGCACCAGATGATTGTCGCAAATGACCGGAAAATTTCGTTCGGTGACATGAGCGCCCATTGCATTGAGCGCGTTCATCAGGACGTTATTTTCGGCAAACGCCAAAAAATCGGCGTTGTTCAGATCGGCCAAGCGGGTCGGGTTGCCAATTTTCGCGCGGTAGCTGTGCGCGGCGTAGAAATAGGCGTCGTCGTCGCGGATCTTTTTGGTGATCAGGTCGGGCTGCGTTGATACGCCATTCCGGATCGCGATGTCCGCTTCGCGGCGCAGCAGGTCCGACTGGGCATTGGATGCCACGATTTCCACCGTGATGCCGGGATATTCGCGCCGCAGTTTCTGAACGATCGGGGGCAAGAGATAGGCGCTATAGGCCTCGCTGGCAGCGATGCGGATCGACCCTTCGATGCTTTGCGATTGTCCCGACGCAGCGCGCGATACGCGCAATGCTGCCTCCCCCATCCCGCGCACATGGTCGAGCAGTTCGAGCCCGCAGGGCGTTAGAATGAGCCCCCGGCCCGCGCGTTCGAACAGGACCAGGCTGAGCTCGGCTTCCAGTGCGTCGACCTGCCGGCTGAGCGTGGGCTGCGTCATTCCGAGCGCGCGGGCCGCCGCCGACAGCGAGCCCTCTTCCGCCGTGACGAGGAACGCCCGCGCGCGGTTCCAATCAAATTTTGCCGAGCGCCAATCCATACTTTTTTGCATATCTCGAATAGCAAATATCGCAATTCCTATTTGGAATTCGCATAGCTAATTCGCTGGTCTCCTCCCGCGCTGGCCGCAAGATGGTCCCGTCCATCTGGTCCGCGTCGCCGCAAAACCAGGAATCGAGCCATGTTCAACAAATGTCTGCAGTCGCTCATCATCGGGTCGATTGCATTGACCTCCGGGTCCGCGATCCATGCCAAAGAAACTAGCGATGCGCCCGATGAGAATCATTTTTCCATCGGTATCGCGGTGGTGTCGCAGCATGCGCCGTTCAACGGGGCATCGGCGCAGACTGTCCCCATCCCGCTGATTTCGATCCGGCAAGGCGCCTATTATTTCGAGGGCGCGGAAACGGGGCTGCATTTCGACAAGGATCTGGGCGGCGTCACGCCGTCGGTCGACCTGTTTGTGGCCGCGCGCAGCCCATGGGGCCGGGACCGGCAGAAACTGAGCGTCGATGCTGGGGCACGGGTTTCGCTCGACACTGGGCTGGGCAAACTGAGCGGTGAATTTCGCCACGATATATCGGACCGGTTCAATGGCTCGGAAGTCATCGCCCGCTACAGCCACGCCTTTGCAGCGGGGCGCGTCACCATTACCCCGGCGGTGCAGGCCAGCTGGCTGGACCGGAAAGCGGCCAACCATATGTACGGCGTGACCGCGGCCCAGCGCGCGCGGATGATCC
>JANPIQ010000295.1:0-8294 GCA_031425075.1 Sphingomonadales bacterium | reverse complement strand
GCCCCGGCAAGAACGCCTAATCCCGCAAGCGCTCCCCCGATGATGGTCGTCAAGCCTCCGGTAGCCACAGTCCCAATCGAAATCTTGTTGGTCAGACTTTCGCTGAAGATCATGTCGATGCCCCACCAATGCGTCTCGATGTAACAATCGGGGTTATCGGTCATCGCTGCGTCAGCGGCGGCGCTCATCGACGGAGCATGCATGGCCGCAAGAGAGAGTTCGATTGCTTTGACCGCCGCTGGATCGACCCGCCCCAGAGTTTCCGCATCAATCAAATCTTCTGGTTTCGGTTTGTTATCGGTGTTCGAACTCACCGCAACAAGGGTGGAAAACAAGTCTTCACAACGTCTTGAAGTATCACTCTGGCCGGTTGTCATAATGATTCCCCCTCAATTCGCATTGATATGTAGCTGGGGGACAGAAAAAGAAAAGGTCCTTTGCATCCCGAGCAACCTGAGCAGTGATGTCTATTGCTTTCAGCCGAGTGACAATTTGATCGCTCGGCGTGGCTTTTGCACATGAAACATAGGAAATGCTTCTGTGATCGGGCCGACACGTTCGAAAGAAAGTTTCGGACGCTGCGCCATCTTGGTTCGACATATGAAGCTTAGTCCCGCCGCTGATTCGCAGTAGAAGGACGGTCTCCTATTAGACCGGCCACGCCCAGATGAGGACGTTGCCGAACAGCACCAGTGCGGCGACGAGCATAAGCGAGGCGCGCTTGGTATCATTGCCGCGGCGGAACAGTGCGATCGCCCCGGCGATCAGCGCGATGACGCACACCATCGTTACCGACAGGAAGATATCGAGCGCGGGACCTTCGAACATCGCTCAGCGTGTCATTTCGTCATAACGGGCATCGTCGATATTGCCGCCTGACAGCAACACCAGCGTCGCCTCGCCGGGCTCAACCAGACCTGCGAGCAGTGCGGCAAGCGCAATCGCGCCGCCTGCTTCGAGCCTCAGCCCCAGCCGGTCGCGCGCCTGCTTCATCGCGTCGCGGATCGCAGCTTCGGGTACCGCCACACCGGTTGCGTGGCGCGCCTTTAAAATGGCGAAGGTCAGATCGGCGACCCGTAGCGTTTGCAGCGCGTCGCACGGCGTCGGTGGCGGATTAGGACCAACGGGAATAATTGAGCCGGTCGCGAGCGACTGCGCCATATCGTCCCAGCCCTCCGGTTCGGCGATGACGATGCGCGCTCCGGGAACCGCGAGTGCCAGCCCGCCTGCCAGTCCCCCGCCTCCGCACGGTGCCACAATCAGATCGGGCGTCCCGGCACCCGCGTCTGCCATCTGCGCCACGGCCTCGATCCCGGCGCTGCCCTGGCCCTCGACTACCCACGGATCGTCATAGCTTGGCACGACGATACAGCCGCGCTCATCGGCAATGCGCCTTGCGATCGCGGCGCGATCCTCGTTTAGCCGGTCATAGAGGATCACGTGCGCGCCCAGTGCACGGGTGCCGGCGAGTTTAACCTGAGGCGAATCGGTCGGCATTACGATCGTTGCGGCGATCCCCAGCCGCTGCGCGGCCCAAGCGACACCCTGCGCATGGTTCCCGCTCGAAAACGCGACTACGCCGTGCGAGCGCTCTTCAGCAGACAGATCGGTCAGCCGGTGCCATGCGCCTCGCAATTTGAAGGCACCCATCGGTTGCGCCGATTCGACCTTGCACCAGATCGCCGCACCGCCCGACCCGATGCATGTGAGCGGTGTTTTCGGCACAACCGATTCGACCTTCGCCGCTGCCCGCAAAACGCCCTGGCGGCTAGGTTTTCTCGACGGTGACAGCAGGTCTTCCATAACGTCCGCCATCCCCGATCCGATCCTGCTTTACAAGAGGGACACCTGCGCATATACGCCCCCTCGCTGCCCCAAGGGGACTTCCAATAACCGTAAGGCAGCCTTGAACCAAAACTACGACTTTGGAGGTCCCTTGAATTGCACAGCCATCATAACGCGCTGGGGCTAGCTGCCCCCGTCGACACCGCAACCGGTGCCGACATCGCCACATTGCGTCCGGTGCAGCCGGTAACGCTTCTTCGTCCGCATGCGGCCCGCCGCGCGGCGCGCTTCTTCGTGGAAAATTTCCCGGGGCGATCGCTCTATGCGGTCAAGGCGAATCCCTCGCCCGATCTCATCGAATTGCTGTGGGACAGCGGGATCACGCATTATGATACGGCGTCGATTGCCGAGGTGCGGCTTGTGCGCGCACTACTTCCCGGCGCGACCTTGTGCTTCATGCACCCGGTCAAGGCCGAAGAAGCGATCCGCGAAGCCTATTTCGATCATGGCGTCCGCACCTTCTCGCTCGACAGCCTCGATGAACTCGAAAAGATCGTCCGCGCGACCAATTTTGCCGACGATCTGACACTGTGTGTGCGGTTGCGGGTGTCTTCGGATCATTCGAAGCTCAGCCTTGCGTCCAAGTTCGGCGCCGAAGCGCATGAGGTCAAGCCGTTGCTGATGGCGGCCCGGCAGGCGTCGGACGCTCTCGGCATCTGCTTCCATGTCGGCAGTCAGGCGATGACGCCGCTGGCCTATACCGAGGCCTTGGAGCGCGTTCGCGCAGCGATCGTTTCGGCGGCGGTCACGGTCGATGTCATCGATGTCGGTGGAGGGTTTCCGAGCATCTATCCGGGAATGGAGCCTCCGTCGCTTCACGCTTATTTTGCTGCGATCCACCGCGCGTTCGAAAGCCTGCCGGTCAGCTATTCGTCCGAGCTTTGGTGCGAACCGGGCCGCGCGCTCTGCGCCGAATATAGCTCGCTTGTCGTCCGCGTTGAAAAGCGACGTGGCGATGAACTGTATATCAACGATGGCGCTTATGGCGCATTGTACGATGCGGCGCATGTCAGCTGGCGGTTCCCGGTAGAACTGTTGCGTGAACCAGCATCGGACGCGCGGCTAATGCCGTTCAGCTTTTACGGGCCGACCTGCGACGATGCCGATCATATGGCAGGGCCGTTCCTTCTGCCTGCCGATACCAACACCGGCGATTACATCGAGATCGGAATGCTCGGTGCTTATGGCTGCGCAATGCGGACAGGCTTCAACGGCTTCGGCGCGGTCGAAACCTACACTGCGAGCGATGAGCCGATGGCGTCGCTCTATGTCGAGGATGACGAGCCACTCGCGCTGCCATCGAACGTCGTCAAGTTGTAGGCGGATTGGTTCGCGGCTGCGGCTGTGTTAGGATCGCGACATGGGAACCATTGCCTACGAACAGGACGTCATCGCATGGTCGCGCAAACAGGCGCGCCTGCTTCGTGATGGCCAGTGGGCCAATCTCGACATCGAACATCTGGCAGACGAGATCGAGGACGTGGGAAAAGCCGAATCGCGCGAACTTGAAAGCCGTTTGACACTGTTGCTCGTGCATTTGTTGGAATGGGTCGTTCAGCCCGAACGTCGAGGGGCAAGTTGGGAAATCACGATCAACAATCAGCGGGAGGCAATCGCCGCCCGGCTTCGCAAGACGCCAAGTTTGAAGGCCGAAATGCGCGATCCGGATTTCCTGATCGTGATGTGGAGCGACACGGTTGCGCGCCTTCAGAAGGAAACGAAAATTGCCTCATGGCCGAAGCACTGTCCGTTCGATCTGGTTGATGTGGTCAACGACGATTTCTGGCCCGACCGCCTGCCCGATTAGGCACTGATAACGTTCACAATATTGCATCACATTCCGGCGAGCATCGCCGCCGGACAAGGAGACCATCATGACCACCAATCAGATCAACGCGCAGCGCAAGGCCGAGCTGCTGTCGACGACCGTCGAACATATCGACATTACCAGTTTCGATGCCCGCCCGATCGTCGAGGCGATGGGCAAGATGAGCTTCACCAGCCGCGATCTTTCGCGTGCGACCAACATCTATAACCAGATGCTCGCCGATCCCGATTGCACGATCTTCCTCGTGATCGCAGGCTCGACGAGCGCAGGCGGGTGTATGGATCTCTATGCCGAGCTGCTCCGCAACAACATGGTCGATGGCATCGTCGCGACAGGCGCCACGATTGTCGACATGGATTTCTTCGAAGGGCTTGGCCACAAGCATTATCAGGCGCTGGAAATCCCTGACGATGATACGCTGCGTTCGCTTTATATCGACAGGATCTACGACACCTATATCGATGAAGAGCAGCTGCAGGATTGCGATCACACGATCCTCGAAATCGCCAACAGCCTCGAGCCGCGCCCCTATTCGAGCCGTGCCTTCATCCGTGAGATGGGCAAATATCTCGTTGAACACGGCAAGAAGGACAACAGCCTCGTCAAGCTGGCGTACGAGCATGACGTGCCGATCTTCTGCCCCGCGTTCGTCGATAGTTCGGCAGGTTTCGGCCTCGTCAAGCACCAGGTCGATCGCGCCAAAGAGGGCAAGCCCTATATGGTGCTCGACGCCATCGCCGATTTCCGCGAACTGACCGACATCAAGATCGCGGCGGGTGAAACCGGGCTCCTGATGATCGGCGGCGGGGTGCCCAAGAATTTCGTTCAGGATACCGTCGTCTGCGCCGAAATCCTCGGGCATGAAGACGTCGCGGTTCATAAATATGCGGTGCAGATCACTGTGGCCGACGTCCGCGACGGCGCGTGTTCGTCATCGACGCTGCAAGAGGCGGCGAGCTGGGGCAAGGTCAACACCGGCATCGAACAGATGGTCTTCGCCGAGGCGGGCAGCGTGATGCCGCTGCTGGCCAGCGACGCCTACCACCGCGGCCATTGGAAGACCCGCGCCAAGCGGGCGTGGGGTAAGCTGTTCGACTGAAGGCGGCGGCGCGGACGGAACTGCCGTCCGCGCCGCTTGCATCACATCGTCATCAGCATCGCGATATGCCGTTCGACCACGGGAACGATCTGGGCTGCCGCGGCGCGCAACGGCGGCGCGGTGCCTTCCATCGCATAGGCTTTTTGCACATTGAGCGCCTGACCGTGCGATGCCTTTTGCTGCGCGATATAGGCAAGATCGCGCGTGGCCGCAGGTTCGGCTTTCAACTGCGCGATCAGTTCGACCTGAAGCGGCATCAGTTTGGGCGGTGCCGCCCGCACGCGCGACCGGGCAGCGGCGGCTTTTAAGTCGGCCGTGCTTCTGGTGTGATGATCGACCATCATCTCGGCAAACCCGCGCACCTTGGGGTCTTTCGTGGTTTCGAGCACCACGCGGCTTGAGGTGATCTCGTAAAGATCGCTTGTCCCTGCGACAGTGACATATTCGGCAGGGGGCATGACTTGCGCCAGGACAGAAGTTGAAGCGAATGGTGCGGTTAGCACCGCTGCAAAAAACAGTTTTTTCATGATGATATTCCTTTAGCGATTGCGGGTTGCGAACGCGGCCTGCAGCCGACCGATCGCGTACATGTTGGCGTCATAGGCACCGCGAACGACGGCCCCCATGCCGAAGAATTCATGCGTCACGCCTTCGAAAGTGCGCTGTTCGACGCGAACGCCGGCCGAGCGCATTGCCGCCGCCAGTGTTTCGCCGTCAGACCGCAAAGGATCGAGCTGCGCATTGACGATCGTGACGGGCGGCAGTCCGCGAAGATTTGCCGAAACCAGATTGATACGGGGATCGCGCATGTCGGCGGGTGTTTTCGAGAAATAATGCCCGAACCATTTGAGCATCGGGGTGTTCAGCGGCTTGGCATTGGCCGAATCGCGCTTCGAAGGTAGTGTCATGCTGCTGTTGGCAATCGGGTAGACCGCCAGAATATGGAGCGGCATGGTCAGCCGGTTGTCGCGCGCATGGATCGCGGTCGCCACGGCGAGATTGCCGCCTGCGCTTTCGCCAGCAAACGCGATCTTGTTGACGTCTCCGCCCCAGCTCTGGGCATTGGCAAGCACCCAGCGATACGCGGCGGCTGCGTCGTCATGCTGGGCTGGGAATTTGGCTTCGGGTGCCGACCGATATTCGACCGACACGACGATGGCGTTCAATTGTTTGGCCATCAGCCGTGGTGCTGCGTCATAGACGTTGACGTCTGCGATCACCCAGCCGCCGCCATGATAATAGACGATCACCGGCATTGGCGTACCACCCGCTGGCATCGCCGCCGGGCGATAGACGCGCGCATATTGCTTGGGATCGCTGCCATAGGGCAGGTCTTGCGTCACGACGGCAGGATCGGGCGCGGTCGACATGCCTTTCATCCGCATTACTGCGCGCGTGGCGTCGGCGGCGGTCGGCTGAAGCCGCGCTTTGACAGGTGGCAACATCTCGATGGGCTTGGCACCCAGCCGTGGCATCTGGTCGAGCACGGCCTGCATATCCGTTGCGGCGACCGGCGGTTGTGCCGGAAGTCTGGCACCGACAGGCGGCGGCGGCGCATTGGGCGACGGTCGCGATTGCGCGAGCGCAGCACTCGATGTGCCGATCAAAAGGAGCGCGAGGAGGCGAGTGGAGGTCATGAACAAAATCCCTGTTGCCCGCTCCCGATTTCCCAACGGGCAACGGTGCAGTTCGTTCCCGCAGCACCACGGGCAACGATGATCCGAACAAAGGTAAGAACGTCCGCAGCGAAATGGCAGATCGCAGCTTTGACAATCAGCCCGCCTTGCCGCACGGCGCGTAAGAGAAATCGTCAGGGGGAGAGACGGGAATGAACGCACCAATTCTGGCACCGGCTGCGGTGCTTGTGCTGTGGACGCTGATCATGCTGTTCTGGATGGCGGGAAGCCGCTTTCCCGTGTTGTCGAAAATGGACATGAGCCAGTCGCCTCCGGGGGGTCGCGGGATCGATCTCGAACCTATGCTTCCGCGCGGCAGCAACTGGAAATCGCACAATTATACGCACCTCGTTGAACAGCCGACGATCTTCTACGCCGCTGTCGTCATCCTTGCGCTGGCGGGTGCCGGAGCCGGCATCAACGCGACGCTGGCCTGGGCCTATGTCGGCATTCGGATCGTTCACAGCTTCTGGCAGGCGCTGGTCAACACGGTACCGATCCGCCTCGGGCTGTTCTTGTTGTCGACGATTTGCCTGACGGTGCTCGCGGTCAATGCCGTCCGCGCGACCTTGGGAGCCTGATCCGGTGACTGCTGCGATCCTTCAGCCCGTCGCCGTTCTGCTTGGCTGGACGTGCGTCATGTGGGTGTGGATGTATGTCACGCGCATTCCGGCAATCACTGGCCTGCCCAAAGGCACAGCGCCCGAAAGCGATATTGGCTGGACGCCATCGTCGCTCGACGCGATCCTGCCGCCGCGCATCCAGTGGATCGCGCACAACTACAACCATCTCCACGAACAGCCAACCTTGTTCTACGCAGTGGCGATTGCGCTGGCGGTGATCGGGCAGGGCGATGGCCTCAACGCAACGCTCGCATGGGCCTATGTTGTCCTCAGAATTGTCCACAGTGTTTTCCAGTCGACGGTCAACAAGGTGCCGATCCGCTTCGCGATATTCGTGCTGGCGAGCCTGCCGCTGTTCGCGCTCGTGTTTCACCTCATTCTCGCGGTGTTTTAGGCGGCATGTCGATCCTGTCGGACAAGTGGATTCGCGAACAGGCGCTCACCACGGGCATGATCGAGCCGTTCGTCGAAAGCCAGCGGCGCGAAGGCTGTATCAGCTACGGCCTGTCGTCCTACGGCTATGACGCGCGGGTTGCCCCCGAGTTCAAGATTTTCACCAATGTGAACTCGTCGGTGGTCGATCCCAAGGCGTTCGATCCCGACAGCTTTGTCGATCGCGAAACCGATGTCTGCGTGATCCCGCCCAATTCGTTCGCGCTCGCGCGTACCGTCGAATATTTCCGCGTGCCGCGCGACGTGCTCGTCATCTGCCTTGGCAAATCGACCTATGCGCGCTGCGGGATTATCGTCAATGTGACACCGCTAGAGCCGGGCTGGGAAGGCCATGTCACGCTTGAATTTTCGAACACGACGCCGTTGCCCGCCAAAATCTATGCCAATGAAGGCGCGTGCCAGTTCCTGTTCCTGCAGGGCAATGAGCCGTGCGAGACAAGCTATGCCGATCGCGCGGGCAAATATATGGGGCAGCGCGGCGTGACTTTGCCAAAGCTCTGACCGAAATTAACCATATCGCAACCGAAATGGCGTTGAGTATCGCGATAGTGTTGCTGGAGTTTTGAGGTCATCATGAAAGCCCTGTTCGCGCTCACCCTTATCGCCATTCCTGTTGCTGCGATTGCGCAGACCAGCGCCGTCAGCCTCGAAGGCAAGGCGTTTGTTGCGCGCAAGGTGACGCTGCCCGACGGCAAGACCGATAACAAGCTGTTCCCCGTCGAACAGGCGACCGTTTTGCCCGGCGAGCCTGTGGTGTTCATGTGGGATTA
>JANPIQ010000294.1:0-1556 GCA_031425075.1 Sphingomonadales bacterium | reverse complement strand
GTGCGGCTGGCCGGGCCGAATGTGGCCGGCGTGGAAGGCGGTAAGCCCGAAGCGCCGGTGAACCTGGCAGCATTCGGGGCCGCCGGCGCCATCACCGGCACCATCCGCGATCTGTGGCGCTTTGATCAGGCGCTGATCGATGGCAAATTGCTGCCCGCCGCCAGCCGCGCCCGAATGTGGCAGGGCCGGCCGCAATATGGCCAGGCTGCATTGGGCCAGTGGGTTTACGACGTGCCGCTGCGCCGCTGTGACGGGCCGCAGCGCATCGTTGAACGCCGCGGTGCCATTGGCGGCGTGCAGGTCCGCAACTATATCCTGCCCGAACGCAACATCGTGCTGATCGCCATGACCAACCGCGACGATACGGAATTTGGTGAACTGTGGCAGGGAGCCGGCCTGGGATTTGAACTGGTCAGTGCCGCCGCATGCAAGGGTGAAGAATGAGCCAACTGTTGCGCCCCGCCCATCTCAGACTGGGCGTCAACATCGATCACGTTGCCACCATCCGCAACGCGCGCGGCGGCATGCACCCGTGCCCGCTGCGCGCGGCTGAAGTCGCATCGGCGGCGGGCGCCGATGGCATTACCGTGCACCTGCGCGAAGACCGCCGCCACATCACCGATGATGATCTGGCGGCGCTGGCCGGTTCGATCAGCCTGCCGATCAATCTGGAAATGGCGGCCACCGACGAAATGCTGGGCATCGCGCTGGCGCACCGCCCGCACGCGGCGTGCATCGTTCCCGAACGCCGCGCCGAACGCACCACCGAAGGCGGGCTGGATGCCGCCGGGCAGCACAACACGCTGCAACCGATCGTGGCGCGCCTGAAAGACGCCGGCATCCGTGTATCGTTGTTCGTCGCCCCCGATGAACGCCAGCTCGAAGCATCCGCCCGCCTGGGTGTGCCGGTGGTCGAACTGCACACCGGGCCTTATGCCCACGCCTTCGACGATGGTGATGCGGCGGCGGAACTGGCACGGCTGGCGCGCGCGGCCGAACTGGGCGCCGCCATGGGGCTTGAACTGCACGCCGGCCACGGCCTGACCTATGACAATGTCGGCCCGGTGGCGGCGCTGCCGCAACTGGCCGAGCTGAACATCGGACATTTTCTGGTGGGCGAAGCCGTGTTCGTCGGGCTGGACGCTGCCATCCGCCGGATGCGCGCCGCGATGGATGCCGGCAGGGATTTGGGCCGCACATGACGATGGTGCCGCCCGGATTGGCGCTGATCGGGCTGGGTTCGGATCTGTGCAACATCGAGCGCATCGCCAGCAGCATCGATCGGTTCGGTGATCGTTTCATCAACCGCATCTTCACCGATATCGAACAGGCCAAGGCCAACCGCCGCCAACTCACCCGTGCCGCCACTTTTGCCAAGCGTTTTGCCGCCAAGGAAGCCTGTGCCAAGGCGCTGGGCACCGGGTTTCGCCACGGCGTATTCTGGCGCGACATGGGGGTGGTCAACCTGCCATCCGGCCAACCCACCCTGCAGCTGAACGGCGGCGCGGCGGCAAGGCTGGCGCAAATCACGCCCGCCGGGCATAAGGCCACAATTC
>JANPIQ010000293.1:0-1589 GCA_031425075.1 Sphingomonadales bacterium | reverse complement strand
GAACTCCGCAGTGCAATTGTCAAGATTATCTAGCGTCAAGCTGAAGAACTAGCTCTGCTTGCCACCGATTTAGTCCGCTCGAATGCCGAACTCAAGAAGTTTGCCTACGTCGCATCGCACGATCTCCAAGAACCCCTACATCAGGTAGCCAGTTATGTCCAACTCCTGGGCACCCGCTATACCAAGGAACTCGATCGAGATGCCCAGGAGTTTATCGGCTTGGCAGTAGAAGGCGTAAACTTGATGCAGACCCTGATTGATGATGTCTTGGTCTACTCCAAGTTAGACCTCCAGGGGATCGAATGGGAACCGACGGATGTTGGCATTGCCTTAAATCGCGCTCTGAACCACTTGCGCGGGCAAATTCGCCAAACAGGGGCGATCGTTACATCCGACCCGATGCCGACGATTGTAGCTGATAGTACGCAACTAACTCAGATTTTCCAAAACCTAATTGGCAATGCAATTAAATTCAGCAAACCAGATACCATTCCCCAGGTATATGTTTCCGTCGTCCAACGGGAAAATGACTGGTTATTTGCCGTTCGGGCGGATGGAATCGGCATCGATCCACAATATTTCGATCGGATCTTTGTAATTTTCCAACGCTTACATACCCGCGATGAATACTCAGGTACGGGCATTGGGTTGACGTTGTGCAAAAAAATCGTGGAGTGCCATCATGGTAAAATTTGGGTAACTTCAGAACTCGGACAAGGAGCTACTTTTTCATTTACAATTCCGTTCAAGAGTGTTGGATAAATAAATGTCTGATAATTTATCAAAATTTCCCACCCCAACGATGTCCGTTCCGATGCCTGCGCTGCCAGTGCCGAAGCTCGATACGGCTACTGAATATCCAGATCTTCAAGTGTTGCTAATTGAGGATAATCTCGCTGAAGCGCGGTTATTTAAGGAAATTCTCCAGGATGCCTGGTCTGATAAGTTCGGTTTAGTTCACTTCCAGCGGCTGGGACCAGCCATTGTCGAACTCAGTTCCACTCGATTTGATGTTGCACTCCTCGATTTGACATTACCTGATAGTGACGGGTTGGCATCTTTAGATGCACTGATCCAGCACGCCCCTAGTTTAGCGATCGTGGTGTTAACCAATACCAACGATGATGAATTAGCCCTCGATGCCGTGCGACATGGTGCGCAGGATTATCTCGTCAAACGGCAAATTAGTCTCGATATTTTAGTGCGCGCGATTCGATATGCGATCGAGCGCAAAGCCTCAGCCGAAGCCCTCCGCGAAATTAATGAAACCCTGGAATTACGGGTAGAGGAACGTACCGCCACCGTCGAAGCCATGAACGAATCGCTCACTCAGGAAATCGAGTCGCGCGAAAATATCCAAAACCGCTTGGAACTAGCCCAACAGGCGGGCAAACTCGGTACATTTGAATGGGATATTACTGCCGATCGCGTCACCTGGTCGATCGAATTGGAGCATCTCTATGGGTTAGCACCAGGTAGTTTTGGCAATAGCAACACCAACTGGCTGGCAACTATCCATGCCGAAGATCGCCCGAAGATCCAAGCAGAATTAGATCGGTGGCGAATCATCGCCAACGGCTTTGTTTCGC
>JANPIQ010000292.1:0-7851 GCA_031425075.1 Sphingomonadales bacterium | reverse complement strand
TGTTTGAAGCACACAATATGCTGTTCGACCTTGTCGACCCCGATCTCACGCTGCGCGGTCTGGCCATTTTATACGAGAAACGAGACCCCGCTTAATGACACCCAAAGACGAATTGCTTTTCCTCGCGCTTGGCGGGTCGGACGAGATTGGCATGAACGTCAATCTTTATGGCTGCCAGGGCAAATGGATCATGGTCGATCTCGGCCTGACCTTTTCCGGCCATGAATATCCCGGCATCGATCTGGTGCTGCCCGATCTCGAATTCATCGAGGAACGGCGAAAGGATTTGCTCGGTATCGTGCTGACGCATGCGCATGAGGATCATATTGGCGCAATCCCCTATCTCGCTGCTGATCTCGGCGTGCCGCTGTATGCGACGCCGTTCACCGCAACGCTGATCCGTGGCAAGCTCGAGGAAGAAGGGCTGACCAAGACGGTCAAGCTTCACGTCACCCCTGAAGGCGGCGAGTTCCAGCTGGGCCCGTTCGGGCTGCGTTATGTGCCGCTGGCGCATTCGATCCCCGACATGAGCGCGGTCGTGATCGACACGCCGCATGGCCGCGTCTTCCATACAGGCGACTGGAAACTCGATGACGATCCGGTGATCGGATCGCCGACCGCAACCGATCCGCTGACCGCGATCGGCGATGAGGGCGTGCTCGCGCTGGTGTGCGATTCGACCAATGCGTTCAATTTCGAAGCCTCGGGCACCGAAGGCAGTGTGCGCGACGGGCTGATGGATGCCGTGGGCGCGGCCAAGGGCAGGGTGCTCGTCACAAGCTTTGCTTCGAACGCCGCGCGGTTGCAGACATTGTTCGATGTGTCCAAAAAGCATGGGCGGCGGCTGTGCGTTGCGGGGCGCTCGCTCGATCGGATCGTGAAGGCTGCGCAGGCCAATGGCTTGCTCAAGGGCTTTCCGTCGCCGATGGATTTCAATGCCGCGATGGCGCTGCCGCCGCGCGAACTGATGATCGTGGCGACTGGCGGGCAGGGCGAGGCGCGCGCTGCATTGGCGCGGATCGCGACCGACAGCCACCAGCTCAAACTCGATGCCGGCGATACAGGGATCTTTTCTTCAAAGCAGATACCCGGCAACGAAGTCGCGATCGGCAAGATCCAGAATGCGCTGGCCCGGCACGAGGTGATAATGGTCACCGAAAAGCAGGCGCATGTCCATGTTTCGGGACACCCCGGGCGGCCCGAACTGAAGGCGATGTACGACTGGATCCGGCCCGAAATTCTCGTGCCTGTGCATGGTGAGCGGCGGCACATGGCAGAGCAAGCGCGGTTCGGGCAGGCGTGCGGTGTGCCCAAAACGATTGTGCAATCGAACGGCGATGTCGTGCGGCTGGCGCCCAATGGGCCCAAAATCATCGGGCACCAGCGCACCGGACGACTGGTTCTCGATGGCGACGTGATTTTGCCCGCCGACGGCTCTACGATCAACGAGCGGCGCAGGGTGGGGATTAACGGTTATATCGCGGTCGCCGTGGCGCTTGATGGGGCAGGCAGGATCGTTGGCAATCCCGAAATCCGGTTGCAGGGCGTTCCGGTGGAGGAAGATCGTGACGATTTTGTTTCGGCGGCAACCGACGCGGTTGACCAGGCGGTGAAAAAGGGTGCCAAAAACCGCGACGCTTTGCGCGAAGCGATCCGGCTAGCAATCCGCCGTACCGCGACCGAATGGACGGGTAAAAAGCCGGTGGTTGATGTGATGGCGATCGAGGTGGGGTGATAATTCGGTTGTTTCATCATGGTTCTCAAGCCGCCGCTCATGACGGGCGAGGTCGAAACACAGGTTCGAGCACAGCCGAAAACCTTTCTTGTGGCAGTGCTGCAGCATTTCGGCTTCGATCGCTGCGGCCTCTCGACTTCTCTCGATAGGAGCGGGCTGAGATGTTGAAAGTCCAAAATGGGGCATCGCAATGAAATGGACCTCTGCTGTAGCCATCTTCCTGCTGTTCTGGGTGATGTCGGCGTTTCTGGTGATGCCATTCGGGATCAAGACCGCCGATGAGGCCGGCGTTGCGCGCGTTCCCGGACAGGCGGATTCGGCTCCTGCGAGCTTCAGCGGGCGGCGCGTCGTTTTGCGGACGACCATCCTCGCAGCGATCCTGTTCGGGCTTTATTATGTCAATTACGTCAATGGCTGGATCAGCGTCGAGGACATCAACTTCTTGACCTATCGCTGACGCAATGTCGCCACCTCACCGGAAAGGCGAGGTGTTGGACAGGGTCTAAGTCCGCAAACGTTCGATTGCCTGCGCCAGCGCGACGTAGAGTTTGCCATTGTCCGAAGACAGCAGGGTCACCCCGAGCAGCTGGCCATCGCGCGTGGCCAGCACGTTGCGCAACATGCTTTCGAAATCGTGGATGTAGCGGTTCACCTGCTCGCGGAAATCGGTTTCATGCTCGTAATGATGCGCTATTTCACGTGCCTGCGCATTATCGAGCAGCTTGACCGCACGGCGTGAAAACACCCCGCGATCCCCGCGCAGATATGCCGCCCAGGCGGTGTCGGTGACTTCGTTCGACAGGATCTTGGTCACATCGATCGCGGTCGAATTGAGCGATTCGATCAGCAACGCCACGCGGCGCGCGAAATTGGCCTGATCGCCGCGTTCGATTTCGCTTTTTGCATCGGCAACTCGCATTTCGAGTGCGGCGCTGGTTTCGGATATCGTCAGCATTTGCCGCATCAGCCGGTCGGTTGCCGCCTGCGCCGACGCGACGGCGGTCTGGGTGGTCAGCGCGATCGCGGCGAGCTGTTCTTCAACCTGGCGGGTCAGCGCATCGTTGAGCGCATCGCGCGCGCGTGACCCCAGCATTTCGGTTGCGCCTGTAACCGCATCATCGAGCGCCAGTCGGGTGGACCGTGCGGCTTGCTGCGATGAGGCGTTCGCCACCGACAGCGCCGATTGCAGCTGTGGCAGCGTTTCCGCAGCAAGCGTGTGAAGCGCTGCATCGGCCGCCTTCACCTGCGCCATAACCGCATCGGCGGCCTGTTCGGACTGGCCAATGCCATCGGCGCTTCGAGCAGCCAGCGTTTCGATCGCCTGACGGTGGCCGGCGATCATGTCGCCGATCCTGTGCAATTGCGCGACAGCCTCGGCAGCCTCTTCGGCGGTTTGCCGGATTTCAGGCGCAGAGCTTGTCAGCGCGGCGCTCGCCTTTTCCGACGCGCTATCGAGCTTGGCGAAGCTGAGTGGCAGGACGACGTCGACTTCATGCTGCACCGCGCCAAGCGCAGTCATCAGCGATTGTGCGCGTTCGGCAAGGCTGTTTGCCGTATCGCCGCTTCCTGCCAGCGCTCGGGTCATATCGTCGCTGTGATCGCGCAACGCCGCGATGGCCTGGCTGAGCCGTTCGATCCGCGCCGATCCATCGACATCGAAACGAGCAAACCGTGCGCCGAGCGAATCGATCTCGACCGCCAGCTGCTGCGCCAGCGCCAGTGCCTTGCTGTCCTGATCGGAAAGGCTTGTGGTGATCGCAGCGATGCTGTGTGCGATTTCGGCAATCCGCAGCTTCAGCGATGCGGCGGCCTCATCGCCGGCATTGGCCAGTGCGACCTGGTTCTGGCCGATCAATGCCATCATCGCGGCACCCTGCGCCTCCATCCCCTGGCGCGCTGTGTCGAGTGCGTCGCCGGCCCTGTCGAGCGCGGTATCGACCGCATCGGTCATCTGCGCCGCCGCATGTTCGAGCCGGGCGCCTGCGACTTCGCTGACGCTTTCCATCCGGGCCAGATGCGCCGCGAGTTTCTGCGCGGCCATTCCGGCGGTTTCATCGGCTTCATGGCTGCGTGTTGTCAGCAGCGCCAGCTGGGCATCGAGCGCGCCTGCCTGTTCATGCGCCGAAAGGCTGGCCTGTTGCAGGGCGCCGATCATTTCGCGCATCTGCACATTGGCCTTGGGCATGCTCGACAAAAGGACCGCAAGATCGCCGCGCGCCGATGATGCCGATTTGGTCAGCATCTGCGAATGGCGGCTGACGGTTTCGATTTCGCTATCCATTGCGCGAGTGATCGCCGCCAGCCGGGTGGCGGCATCATCGCCCAGCGTGAGCAATTGGCCGGCCTGTTCTTCTAGTGCAGACCGGCTGTGTTCGATCCGCGAATTGATGACTGCAAACAGCGCCTCGAGACGGCGCGCTTCGCCATCGATCATCGCAGAGGTTGCAGCGAAGCGCTTTTGTTCGGACACAGACGACCGCCGGGCAATCAGCCAGAGCACGGCAATCAGCCCGAGCGGAGCGGCAAGCGTGCCGATCAGCGACGTCACGTCGGACAGTCCGAACACGAGCCCGAGCACCAGATAGCGTTCCCAGACAAAGGCGGCAGTGGTGCCAAGTGCGGCGATGATTGCCAGTGGCGTGACGATCCGATCGCGCAACGATACGCGCGCCGGTTGCGGTTCGTCGATCCATTCGGGAGGGTCAATGGCCCGGTCCTCGATCAAAACGCCCTCGAGACCGGACGGCGTCCGCCGATCTTCGCCCTGATCGCGCCAAAGGCCGATCACTGTGTTTCCCCCAGACATGTTAAAAGAATTACACCGAAATCTATGGTTAAGCAAACAGCCGCAACGCGATCTTAACCCGAACCGATTATCCGCCGCTTATGGCATTTCATTTCCATGGATTCGATTCGGCGATTGCCGCCGCGATTGGTGAAGATGAGGGCCTTATTGCCGAGTTGCGCAGCGCGTTATATCAAAGTGCAATGCACTACGCCGACCTTTTGGAGCGTGCCCGGTGTGACGCGAACTGGGATATGGCCGCGCATCGGCTCAAAGGCGTCGCGTTGAGCTTTGGTGCGTCTGCCGTTGCTGCCGCTGCCGATCTGGCCCTCAATTCAGCTCCCGGCGATCCTGTCGCGTTGCGCAAGGTCAAATCCGAAGTGGCCTGTCTCAAGGCCTGACCGGTCGACAGGACACTATCCTTCCCAAAGCGCGCAATCCGCTTTAGGCAGCCCCCAGAACGGGAAACGGGGCGCACATCTTGCCACTGGCAGGTCTTATCATGACGCGGGGCGGCCCTGCCAACACCGGGGCCAACAGCGCGTCGTTGCAGGTCGCAGGCCAGAGCCTGATCGAATATCAGGCACGGTCTCTGGCTGCGAGCGGCGCGCAGCATATCGTGGTCATGGTCGATACGCTGCCCGCGTCCCTGGTGGCGGCATTCGACCGGCTGCGCGGCGAAGGGTTTTCGATCGACACCGCGCGCACCCCCCAAGAGGCCGCCGACAGGCTCCACCCCGATGAGACCATCATGGTGCTGACGCCTGGCCTGGTGACATCGGCTTCGGTGTTGCAAAGCCTTGCCGCCTTGCCGGCACCTGTGGTTGCGACACTGGCCGAAGGTGCACCGGCCGGCCGGTTCGAACGGATCGACGCCAGCGACCGTTGGGGCGGCATCGCGTCGATAACAGGTTCGCAATTGCGCCAGATTTCGGCCACGCTTGGCGATTGGGATTTTGCCGCCACCACATTGCGCGTGGCGCTTCAGCATGGCGGATCGCGCATGCCGGTTCCGCAGGCTGCAGTGCTGGGGATTATCGATACGCATGCTGAAGCCGCCGATGCGTCATCGCAGCTGTCGGTGATGGCATTGGCTATCGATCGTTCGCCATTTGGCAGGTGGATCGCTGCGCCTCTGGCAGGGTTGGGATTGAGCCAGTCGATACGAATGGCATTGCCGTTCGAAATCGTGTCGGTCGTGCCTGTTGCGCTGCTCCTGACGGCTGTGTTGCTCGGCTGGATCGGTTGGCCCGCGGTTGCGTTCATGTGCTTTGCCGTCGCGGGCATTACTCATGACATTGCGGTGGGCCTTTCCGGGTGCGCGCTGCGCCAGTCGGCGGCTGTCGGGCGGTACCCGATTGCAGCGCTTGGGGTGTTTGCGATCCTCTGTTTCCTCGCCGCACTCTCATGGGCGGATGCCGGCTGGGGCGTTTACGCACTGGCAAGCTGGCTTGCGATTGATGCAACACTGAACCGGACCAGCCACTCACGATGGCATCCTTCGCTGTGCGATCTTGCAGTGCTGCTGGCGATATCGGCTGCGTCCGGCGCTCCTGTGATCGGCCTGATCCTCGCGATTGGCTGGCAACTGACCACCGCGATGGTGACCAGCGTGATGCCGAAGCGTTAGCGGCAAATTAACCCTGTTTGCGATACATCGGCATCATGGCTCGATTTCTGTCCTTCCAAGTGCTGTTGCACGCATGACCGATGGCGACGCCTTGATCGCACACGCCGTGATCGGTGCCGATGGCCGGATCGTCGAAGCAGACGCGCGCGTTCTTGCGCTGCAGGCCGATGCTGGTGGTCAGGCCGATGGCGTGATCGCGGTACCGCCGATTGCATCGGTTGCGCGATTGGCCCGAACGCTGGGCATCGTCGTTTCGCGCGGGATCATCGTGGGTGGCGATCGGCACAACCTCGATCTTTGGGTGCGTGCGCAACTCGATGGCGGCGATGTCAAGCTTGCGATCAGCGGGTGGCAGGCCGCAGCGCCGCGCGTGTATAGCGCCGCGCATCTTTCGGCCCGCACGGCGATTTTGGATGAACTCGATCAGGATGGCATCTGGTCATGCGATGCGGCACTGCGTCTGCAATCTGTGCCCGAATTCGATACGGCGGAGTCTTCCGCGCATTTGCCGATCACCGCCTTGCTGCGGTTCGAACCCGATGAAGATGGTGAAATCCCGCTGCTCGATGCGCTGGTTGGCCTGACGGCATTTGTCGGGCAACCGGCACAGGTGCGCGCGCAGACCGGCGTCCGTATCTTGATGCGCGGGGCGCCTGTGCATGACGATGCAGGCCGGTTTGCAGGATTTACGGGCCAGTATCGCTGGCTGTCGCGCAATGGCGGCGTGCGCGCGCAATCACCAAAGGCGGCAGCATTGGCCGCGCCGACGCTTCCGACAGGGATCGAACAATCGCTTCGCGCGCCGCTCGATCGGATCATCCGCGATGCAGA
The DNA here is from genome assembly GCA_031425075.1 of Sphingomonadales bacterium. Classification (GTDB taxonomy): domain Bacteria; phylum Pseudomonadota; class Alphaproteobacteria; order Sphingomonadales; family Sphingomonadaceae; genus Aquisediminimonas. The sequence goes on along the minus strand of JANPIQ010000292.1, from coordinate 870 downwards.
TGCCATTGCGCGCAAAACCGACGGGCCGTTGCGGCAGGATTATGCCGGATATGCGGCCGATATCGCTGCGGCGTCACGACACATGCTGGGCCTGGTCGATGATCTGGGGGATCTGCAGACGATCGAAGCGCAAGGGTTTGCGGTTGAAGACGAACCGATCGATCTTGCCGAAATCATCCGCCGCGCCGCCAATCTGCTGGGCGTGCGTGCTGCCGATCGGGGGGTGAAGATCGATGCCTCGGATGCCAATGATGCGCTGATGGCGCGCGGCGATTATCGCAGGACGCTCCAGATCCTCGTCAATCTGATCGGCAATGCGGTTCGCTATGCGCCCACGGGGACGGCAATCTGGGTACGCCTTGAGGAAGATGGCGATCTGGCTGCGGTGATCGTTGCCGATCAGGGGCATGGTATCGAAAAAGGCGACCAGGATCGCATCTTCGGCAAATTCGAACGCGTCGATCCAGGCGAACCGGGAACATCGGGACTCGGGTTGTACATTTCGCGTGCCCTTGCCCGCGCAATGGGCGGAGACATCACGGTCGATAGCGCGCTTGGGCAGGGCGCGCGGTTTGCGCTGACCCTGCCCCGCGATCCTGTCGCCTAGACCCTGTTTCACTCAGATTGAAGCGCGTGACGGAGCCGATTTTGTTGCGAGACGAGGAGATAGGCCACCCCGCAAAGTATTACTTTGCGGGGACCCCGACAGGAGGGAGCGATGGCATTCCATCGTGACTCCAGAGGACCTTGGCTCCGCGACGACGACTCGCGACAAAAGCGGCCCGCCCCATAGGGGTCGTCCGGAGCGGCGCGCTGGGGGCGTCGCAGGCATCGCACGGGGAACCACCCCGCGCTTCAACCTGCTCCTAC
>JANPIQ010000291.1:0-19277 GCA_031425075.1 Sphingomonadales bacterium | reverse complement strand
GTCTCGGTCGTCATGCAATCGCGCCGAACAGCGTCTGCATCTGGATCAGAACCCAGTTGACCGGCGGGCCAATCAGACTGCCGATGAGGTTATACTGGGGAAACAGAAGCGGCACCGCAATAAACAGCACGATCATTGCGATCAGCCCGAACGGGCGCAACTTGGCATAGTGCGCGGCGAGCGGGCGCGGAAGCAGACCTTCGACGACATGGCTGCCATCGAACGGCGGCAGCGGCAGCATGTTGAACACCGCAAGCATGACATTGATCAACGTGAAATTCCGGAGATTGTCCCAGACGAACCCCGCCGCCCCGCCCTCTGTCGGCGGAAACGGGTCAACCAGCAGCGCCATCGCGACGATCGTTGCCAGGGCCATGGCGATGTTGATCCCCGGCCCCGCCAGTGCCACCAACACCATGTGCCAGCGCGGGTTGCGCATCCGCGCGGCATTGACAGGCACCGCCTTTGCCCAGCCAAAAATCGGTGCGCCTGCAACCGCGAGCATCATCGGCAGCGCAACCGTTCCTATCGGATCGACATGTTTGACTGGGTTCAGCGTCAGCCGTCCCATCCGCGCCGCCGTCTGATCGCCGAAGACGCGCGCGACATAGCCATGCGCCACTTCGTGAAACACAATCGCAAAGGTCAGCGGCAACAACCAGGTTGCGATGGTGTAGAAAGTTTGGTTCATTTAACGCAGATAGCGACTGCGAAAGCCATTTGCGAATGCGGTCAATTCGCCCGCCGAAATCGATGCGCGAAGTCGTGCCATCAACTGCTGGTAAAACCACAGATTATGCTCGGTCATCAGCATCGCGCCAAGCATTTCGCCCGATTTGACGAGGTGGTGGAGATACGCCTTGCTCCACCCCGCTATCGGCGAGGCAGGGTCAATCGGTTCTGGGTCTTCGGCAAATTTGGCGTTGCGGATGTTGATCGGGCCGTCCCAGGTAAACCCCTGCCCGTTGCGGCCGGAACGCGTCGGCAGGACGCAATCGAACATATCGACCCCGCGTTCGACCGCGCCGACAATGTCATCTGGCTTGCCGACGCCCATCAGGTATCGTGGCTTGTCAGCCGGCAATTGCCCCGGCGCATAATCGAGCACGCCGAACATCGCCTCCTGCCCCTCACCCACCGCGAGCCCGCCAATCGCATAGCCATCGAACCCGATATCGATCAGTGCGTCGGCCGACGCCTTGCGCAGGCGCTGATCGAGCGCACCCTGCTGAATGCCGAACAGAGCCGCGCGGCCTGCATGATCGTGGCCGCCGTCGAATGCATCGCGTGATCGTCGTGCCCAGCGCATCGAGCGTTCCATCGCGGCGGCCTGCGCTTCCTCGCTCGTGTCGGCGCGGACCAGTTCGTCGAATGCCATCACGATATCCGAACCGAGCAATCGCTGGATCTCGATCGAGCGTTCAGGGGAAATGAGGTGCTTCGATCCATCGATATGCGACGCGAACGATACCCCCTCCTCGCGCACCTTTGCCAATGCCGAAAGCGACATCACCTGATATCCGCCACTATCGGTCAGGATCGGGCGATCCCAACCCGAAAAACGGTGCAGCCCCCCGAGTTTTGCGACACGCTCGGCTCCGGGACGGAGCATCAGATGATAGGTGTTCCCCAGAATGATGTCCGCCCCCAACCCACGGACGCCTTCTGGCTTCATCCCCTTAACGGTGCCCGCCGTCCCGACCGGCATGAACGCAGGCGTGCGGATATCGCCACGTTTCATCGCGATCACACCAGTGCGCGCCGCACCATCGGTAGCGCTGATCGAGAAGCTGAAACGGGTCATCACAAACCAGCCGCAAAGGCCGCGGCCAAGTCACGCGCGCCGTGCAACACACGCACGATTTCAACATCTGCGACGTGCAAGCGATACAGGATGACATATTTTCCGGCGGGCACGCTCCGTAACCCCTTGGCAATATCTGACCGCTCTGTTCCAGACTTTGGAAACGCCTCGAGCCTTGCTGGCGCTACAAAAATCTTGGTCACCATCCGCCGCGCCGCGACAGGATCGTGATCGACGACATATCCATAAATCCTTGCGACATCGGCTAGTGCTGAAGGCAGCCAGCGGATCATTTCTTTCGTTCGGAGTGGATATTTTCGACCGCAGCAATAAAATGCTGCTCGCTGTCGAACCTTTGACCTTCGCCGCTTGCAAGTCCTTCTTCCCAAAGTGCACGAAGCCGGACAATGGCATCTGCACGGCTGATATGCGGAGGGTCGAACCTGCGCAACGCATCGCGCACGACCTCGCTGATGCTTGTATAGTCACCCTGATCGACGCGCGCCTGCGCATCTGCGAGCATCTCTGTCGATAGAGAAATGCTAATCTTTTGCACGGCACCCATTACAATCTCCATTGGTCAGACTTAGTCCTACCACTGTCAGTCAGCGAAGCAACAGGCTCGAATCGCCATAGCTGTAGAAGCGATAGCCACCCGCAATCGCGTGTGCATAGGCGGCCTGCATGGTGTCCAAACCCATCAGCGCGCTGACCAGCATGAATAGTGTCGATTTGGGCAGATGAAAATTGGTCATCAGGCCGTTGACGGCCTTGAAGCGGTAACCGGGTGTGATAAAAATGGCGGTATCGCCTTTGAACGGCTGGATCGTCCCGTCTTTGTCGGCCGCACTTTCAAGCAGGCGCAGCACGGTCGTTCCTGCGGCAATGATCCGCCCGCCATTTGCGCGGACCGTGTTCAATCGCGCGGCAATGGCGGCATCGATGTGCCCCCATTCGGCGTGCATCTTGTGATCGTTGGTATCGTCGGCCTTGACCGGCAGAAAGGTTCCCGCCCCGACATGTAGCGTCAGCGTTTCGCGCAGAATGCCTGCCGCATCGAGTGCTGCAATCAGTTCAGGGGTGAAATGCAGTGACGCGGTGGGCGCAGCTACAGCCCCTTTCTTTTCGGCGAACATCGTCTGGTAATCGCTTGCGTCACGGTCATCGATCGTGCGTTTGGAAGCGATATAGGGTGGCAGAGGCATGGTGCCCGCGCGATCGAGCAACTGCTCCACCGGTTCGTCTCCGGCAAAGGTCAACAGCCAGCTGCCATCGTCCGCGCGATCGTCGGCAACGGCTGATACACCCGCCGGGAATGCAATCGTATCGCCATCGCGCAGCCGCCTGCCATTGCGGATGAACGCCCGCCAGCTGCGCACCCCTTCGCGCTTGTGCAGCGTCGCGCCGATCCGGGCTTCGCCACGCTGTCCCTCGAGCTGCGCGGGAATGACGCGGGTGTCGTTGAAGACCAGACAATCTCCCGCGCGCAACAACTTCGGCAGATCGCGAACACCAAGATCGGCCACACCCGATGGCGTCACCAGCAGCATTTTTGCCGCATCGCGCGGCTCGACCGGCCGCAACGCAATGCATTCCGGCGGCAGTTCGAAATCGAAGTCGGATACGCGCACGGGTTTAGAAAATGCCGAAGCGCTTTTTCCGCTTTTTCTTCTTTTCGACGGCCACAGGCTTTGAAGCGACGGCAACAGGCTCTGGTGCAGGCGTCGGGGCAGCGGCGACGACCGGCGGCAGCGGCACTCGTGCAGCATCGGGCCCATCACCCTCGATCCACGCTTTCACGATGCGGCTGGGGTTGGCGGGCGGTTCGCCGCGCATGATGCCGTCGACAAAGGGCATCCCTGAAATCACCCGGCCGAAGACGGTGTATTTGCCGTCGAGCCGCAAAACCGGATCGAACACGAGGAAAAACTGGCTGTTCGCCGAATTAGGGTCGTCGGTCCGCGCCATCGAAATGGCCCCGCGCAAATGCGGCAGATCGTTGAATTCGGCCTTAAGATCGGGGAGCGGCGATCCGCCCTGCCCTGTGCCTTGCGGGTCCCCCGTCTGGGCCATGAAGCCGTCGATGACGCGGTGAAACAACAGCCCGTCATAAAAACCGGCACGCACCAGCATCTTGATCCGCTCGACATGCGCCGGGGCCTTGTCCGGTCGAAGCTGCACCGCCACATCGCCACCGGTTGAAAGCCGCAGCACCAGAGTGTTTTGCGGTTCGGGCGGCGGCGGCGGCGCTGGCACCACCGGCACTTGCGCAAACGTCGCCGTCGCGGTCAGGCCAAGTAGAATACCAAGCCAGGATAAAAGACGCATGGATCCGAAACTCCTGTTGTCGAAGGGCTGAGATCGCTTGCCAGTGCTGAACACAGGCTGAGCCACCGCAGGATCAAGCGTGCCTGTTGCGCCGATACGCCCGTAAAATCAATTGGCGGCCGCTGCGGCGTTTCGAATAGGTCGGCAGCCATTAGCCATTTGTCAAAGTTTACATGTCATTCACGCTCAATCGTAACGGGAGTGAAAATCGCCCCCAACACATTGCGGATTGGCCAATGAGCGCATTCGGTAAACGAAATCCCCCCGGCGGACCCGGTCAAAATCGCCCCGCATTCGGCGTCGCGCGCCCTATGCAGGGGCCCGGCCCCAATTCGCCGATGCGCGAGGATGAGGCTGGCGGCACGCAATTTCCGCCAATCTCTTCGGTCCCGCTTCCCGGTTCGCACGATGCGCCGATGATTGCTGCGCCGATGGATGCGATGGCACGGCTTGCCCAGCGCGAGGCTGCGCTCGACGAAGCCCCGGTCAAGGCAGAAGGGTTCGAAGCGTCGGTTCACAAGATCAAGGAACAGGTGCTGCCGCGCCTTCTCGAACGGATCGATCCCGAAGCTGCCGCAACGCTGAGCAAGGATGAACTTGCCGAAGAATTCCGGCCGATCATCGGCGAAGTGCTGGCCGAACTCAAACTTACGCTCAACCGCCGCGAACAGTTTGCGCTCGAAAAGGTGCTGGTCGATGAACTGCTGGGTCTGGGGCCGCTCGAAGAGCTGCTTAACGATCCGCTGATCACAGATATCATGGTCAACGGACCCGAACAGACTTATATCGAGAAAAAGGGTCAGCTCACGATCGCGCCGATCCAGTTCCGCGATGAAGCGCACCTTTTCCAGATTGCCCAGCGCATCTGCAACTCGGTGGGCCGGCGTATCGATCAAACGACGCCGCTCGCCGATGCGCGTCTTGCCGATGGCAGCCGCGTCAACGTGATTGTGCCACCGCTCAGCTTGCGCGGCACCGCGATCTCTATCCGGAAATTCTCCGCCAAACCGATCACGATCGACATGATGGCCAAAGGCGGCAGCATGTCCGAAAAAATGGCCACGACGCTCAAGATCGCAGGCGCGTGCCGATTCAACATCGTCATCTCAGGCGGGACCGGTTCGGGCAAGACGACGATGCTTAACGCGCTGTCCAAAATGATCGATCCCGGCGAACGCGTGATCACGATCGAAGATGCCGCCGAATTGCGGTTGCAGCAGCCGCACTGGCTTCCGCTCGAAACACGGCCCGCAAACCTTGAAGGTGCAGGGGAAGTCTCGATCCGCGATCTTGTCAAAAACTCGCTGCGTATGCGCCCCGATCGCGTGATCCTGGGCGAAATTCGTGGCCAGGAATGTTTCGATCTGCTCGCCGCGATGAATACAGGCCATGATGGATCGATGTGCACGCTCCACTCGAACAGCCCGCGCGAAGCCCTGGGCCGCATGGAAAACATGGTGATGATGGGCGATATCAAAATGCCCAAGGAAGCCATCAGCCGCCAGATTGCCGATTCGGTCGATTTGATCATCCAGGTCAAGCGATTGCGCGACGGTTCACGCCGCATCACCAACATCACCGAGGTCATCGGGATGGAAGGGCCGGTGATCGTGACGCAGGAACTGTTCAAGTTCGAATATCTGTCCGAAGATGCCAATGGCAAGATTGTCGGCGAATATCGGTCGATGGGGCTGCGCCCCTACACGCTCGACAAGGCACGGCAATACGGGTTCGATCAGCCGCTGCTTGAGGCCTGCCTGTAAGAATATAACGCGGCAACGGCGTCGTTTACGGCTGTGTAAGGTCCGCCCTGTAACCGATGTCCAGCTGATGGGTGGATCGACGGCATGGCGCGAATCAATTTCTGGCGAAGCGATAGCGCAGCGGCGAAGGGCATTGCACCTGACGACGCACCACCCCGCACCCGTTTTCACAACGACGCCAGTCCGGCAGAAGCATTGTTGCTCCTGCGTCAGTATGAAGATTCGGGTCTGGGATGGTTCTGGTCGACAGACTCGCAAGGGCGGATTGTTTATCTCAGCAATGCTGCGACATCGCTGCTCGGAAACCCGTCGGCGGTTGTAGCAGGCGCACCCTTTGCCGATCTGTTCGCTCGCGCGCATACCGATGCAAGCGCCACGCGGACATTGTCATTCCTGTTTGCAAAACAATCGAAATTCGATCGTATCACAGTTCAGCCGGTACTGGCCGAACAGCAACGCTGGTGGGCGATATCGGGGACGCCGCACTATGATTCCACAGGCGCATTCACCGGCTTTCGCGGGGTCGGCGTCGATATCACCGATGAAAAGCTGACGTCTGAAAATTCGTCGCAGCTTGCGCTGTCCGACGCGCTGACTGGCCTGCCCAACCGGCTTCGGCTGGCGCAGGTGCTCGAGACCAATCTTGCGACGATTGACATCCACAATCGCCCCTGCGCGGTGATGCTGATCGATCTCGACCGGTTCAAGCAGGTCAACGACACATTGGGCCATCCGGCGGGCGATGCGCTGCTCAAACAGGTGGCAGACCGGCTGTGCCGCATCGTGGGCGACGGCGAAAAAGTGTTCCGGCTGGGTGGCGATGAATTCAAGATCGTCTTGCGCGATTGCGAAGATCGCGGCGAGCTGGGCCGGATTGCGACCGATCTCATTGCCATCGTGTCGCAGCCCTATTCGGTCGAAGGCAGCCGCTGCATCATCGGCGCGTCGATCGGCATCGCGGTTGCGCCGCTCGATGGACGCAATGCCGATGATCTGATCCGCAATGCCGATCTGGCGCTTTATGCCGCAAAAGGCGCGGGCCGTGGCCGGTTCCATTTTTTTTCGAATGAACTCCACAGGGCGGCCGATGACAGGCGCAGGCTCGAAAGCGATCTGCGCGATGCGCTGGCGCGTGGCGAAATGAATCTTGTCTACCAGCCGATCGTTTGCGCCGAGGAAAATCTGGTCAAAGGCGTCGAATCGCTGATCCGCTGGAACCATCCCAAGCGCGGGCCGGTATCGCCGGCGGTATTCATCCCGATTGCCGAAGACACGAATTTGATTGCACCGATAGGTGAATGGATTTTGCGCAAAGCGTGCGAAGATGCGATGCAGTGGCCTGGCGATATCCGCGTCGCCGTCAACGTGTCGCCGATCCAGTTTGCGCAGGAAGGCTTCCCTGAAATCGTGATGTCAGCGCTGGCGCAATCGGGCCTGCCGCCCGACCGGCTTGAACTTGAAATCACCGAAGGCGTGTTTCTGGCCGATTCGGCACAGACCGATGCCGTGTTCACCACGCTTAAGCGCATTGGCGTCCGGCTGGCGCTCGATGATTTCGGCACCGGCTATTCATCGCTCAGCTATTTGAAGACCGCCCCGTTCGACAAGATCAAGATCGATCAGAGTTTCGTCCGGCAGGCGACTCTGCAAGGCTCGCGCAATCGCGCCATCATCGCAGCAATTGTCGCGCTTGCCGAAGCGCTGGGAATGGAAACCACGGCCGAGGGGATCGAATCGCTAGACCAGCTCGATCTCGTTCAGAATCTGCGCGTCAGCCACATCCAGGGCTATGTCTACAGCAAGGGGGTGCCGAGCGCGACGCTATGCGAAAAGCTGTCGAGTGGCGATTGGGTGATCGAACCTGCAGGCCCGGCGCGGCAGCGGAGCACGCGACAATCAATGTATCGCAAGGTGGGCGCGATCTTCGGAAACCAGCATCAATCGGCGGTGCTACGCAATCTTTCGGATACCGGCGCACTGATCGAAGGGCTTCCCGATCTGCCGCTCGAAACGTTGATGATCGTCGATTTCGGCGGCGGCGAACTGGCGTTTGCGCGGGTTCGCCGAACGCGAAAGGGGCAGCACGGCATCGAATTCGAAACCCCTATGGTCGATGACGGCAATGGCAGCTTTTGCGTCAGCCAGCGCATTTCGCCCTATGTGCTGGCATCGATGGGGTTGCCCGATGGCGGGTATCCCGCCGAACCGGTGCTGCTGCGCACCGTGCCCGGTGTTTCGGTCGAAGCCATTGGTACACGGTTGGGTTTGAGCCTGATCGAAGGGAGAGCCGCAGATGGCGGGGGACTTGGAGTACTCGGAAGCACTGCGACGATATCGCTGGCCGGCAACACAGTGCTCGGCGAACAGCGGCTGTCGCAGGCCGATGTCGAACGGCTGATCGAAGCCGCCAAATCGAGCCAGAATCCCCAGCTGGGGCCGTTTGTGGCGCTGCTGGTGCTGACAGGCGCGCGCCAGCGCGAAATGCTCGAGGCACGCTGGAGCCATGTCGATCTCGATCGTGGCGTCTGGAACGTGCCCGATGCGCACAGCGGCAAATCGCGCAGCGTCAAATTGTCACCCGATGCGGTCGCAATCATCGGCGCGCTGCCGCGCCTCGAAGATTGCGAATTTCTGATCGCCAATCCCAAGACCAAGCGCCCCTACGGATCGTTCGCCAGCAGCTGGGAAACCGCGCGCAGACGCGCAGGCCTGCCCTATGTCGAGATCGACGAACTGCGGTTGCGCACGTCGAGACACAAGCGCGGCTGACTGGCAACGGCGGCTACCCGGTCGTGATCGATGACCCCTGGAGCGCTTGCGGCATCTGCGGCTGCGGCGTTTCAGCGGCCGGGTCCGCAGTCAGCGCAGCGGCCTCGATCCGGTCGAGCGCCGCATGCACATCGCGATGCCTTTGGGCGTTCAGCACCCAGGCGCGCGCGCGTTCGTCATATGGCAGCTGAGCCACTTCGCGCCGTGCGGGTTCCACCTGGCCCGACGCGAGCAGCAAACGCGCACGCGCCAATCGTGCAGCGGGATCGTTGGGCACCGTTTCTGCCGAACGCACCGTCACCAGTTCGGACAGGCTTTGCGTGAACGATCCCCACCATCCTTCGCCCGATCCAGCCGGTTCGACACTCAGCGCGTCGAGATCGCGCGTTAGCATCGCAGCGGTGACAGGCCTGCGGGCCGCCTCGACGATCATTGCCACTTCGCGAGGGTGCGTCACGCTGAATTGCTGCGACAGCAGCGCTTCTGCAGCGCCAAGACCTGTGCCGCGATCGATCGCGCGACGCGCCATGAACGCAGCGATCAGCGCATCGGCACGCGATGAAGAGCCGCTGACCCCGGCGCCTCTGGCTTCTAGCAATGCCATCCGCGCTTCGATGGCGGCCAGCCGCGCAACGATCTGCTGATCGCCTGTGACAGGCGGCACCGAGACGACCGGATTGGGCACTGGCGCGCGAGGCGCAAGCGGGAGCGTTTGGGCAGGCGGCGCTTCGCCCAGCAACCAGACGCGTGCCGCATCCCATTGGGTCAGCGCCCATCCCATCACGCCAATGCCTGCGATAAAGGCGATCGTCAGAAAAAATAGTCCGCCGCGAAGTCCGCGCCTCGGTGAAGGAAGCGAAGATGTGGAATAAGTCGGTTCGGTCGACATAAAGGCAATCAGGACCCGGTTTGTTGGGCGCGGACCTTGGCCAGCGCAAGCATCGCTTCATCGCGCGGTTCGCTCGCAACATCAACACTTTCCCATCCCCGCCCCGCAGCGCAAGCCGCAGCGTCGCTGATCGCGACCAAGGCAGAACCGCTTTTTTGGTCCACATGCCGCGCCAGCTGTTCGGCAGCGCGCGGCGAATGCACAAGCGCAACCGGGCATTGCTCCAGCCAGGCCCGCCATTCGTCAGGCGGATCGATGGCAAGGCTGCGATAAACTACGATCTTGTCAACGCCCACGTTATGCGCATCGAACGGCACCGTATCGGCGCCCGCCAGATGCAGGATGGCCTGCGGCCCCAAAAGGCCGATCCGCGCGACGATCCACGCCACATCCTTTTCGCCTGTGACGACTGAGGCAAACCCTGCCTCATGCGCCGCCATCGCCGTAGCCCTGCCGACGGCAAAGGCGGGCAGATGCGCAAGTTCGGCAATCGCAGGCCCTGCTGCGCGCACCGCATTGGCGCTCGTGAACAAAATCCCTGCATATCGCGCCAGATCGGGCATTTCCCAAGCGACAGGCTCAACCGTAAACAGCGGCGCACCAATGACGCGAAGGCCAAGCGCATGCGCACGCTTTGCTGTTGCTGAAAACCCTGGGTCGGGCCGGATCAGCAGGACGGGCCGGCTCACCCGCCGAACACCGCCCGGATCGAATCTGGCGCTTGGGCAAGCAACGATGATGCAAGCACGCCCGGCGCTTCGCGATCGCCAACCGCAAAGCGTCGTTCGCCCGTCACGCAATCCTCACCCTCAGGGCTGTAGAGCGCGGCGCGCAACACGATATCGCCGCCAGTCAGCACCGCCATTGCTGCCACAGGAGACCGGCAATCGCCCGACAGCGCCGCGAGCAACGCGCGTTCGGCGCGGACGCAATCGCTTGTCGCGACGTGATCGATCGCGCCGACAATCGCCTGCGCTGCGGCATCGTCGCTACGGACCTCGATGCCGACCGCGCCTTGTGATGGCGCAGGCAGCAGCGTGTCGACCCCGATCGCCACCCCGTCATCCATACCGAGCCGCACCAGTCCCGCCGCTGCAAGCAAGGTCGCCACAGCCTCTCCCGATGCAATCTTGGCGAGCCGCGTCTGAACGTTCCCGCGAAACAGCACGATTTCAAGATCGGGGCGCAATCGCATCATCTGCGCGCGGCGGCGCGGGGCGCTGGTGCCGAATTTTGCGCCGTGCGCAATGGCCTCGATCGAAGCCGCGCCGATCAGCCGGTCGCGAACATCGGCGCGCTCGAGCATCGCTGCGACGATAAACTCCGGCGGGCGCATCGTTTCGACATCCTTCATCGAATGCACCGACGCGTCTGTCTCTCCTTCGCCGAGCCAGACATCGAGTTCCTTGGTCCACAACGCCTTGCCACCAACATCGGCGAGCGGCCGATCGAGAATCTTGTCGCCAGACGCCACAACCGGACGCAGCAATACCGCATCATCATCCCAGCCATGCGCTGCGATCAGCGCAGCCTTGACCATTTCCGCCTGCGCCATTGCAAGCGGCGATGCGCGCGTTCCCAGTCTGAACGGTCTGTCGCTTGTCCCCATCGCGCTTGTGCTAGCGGGCGTCGCGGCTAGAGGGAAGCCCATGGCGTTGATCCTTGGCATTGAATCGAGCTGCGATGACACCGCAGCATCGCTGGTTACAAGCGACCGGCAAATCCTCGCGCACCGGTTGGCAGGGCAGGAAGATGCGCACCGCCCCTTTGGCGGTGTCGTGCCCGAGATTGCCGCGCGCGCGCATGTCGAGGTGCTGGCCCCGCTCATCGAAGCCGCGCTGGCTGATGCAGGCGTGGCGCTATCGCAAGTCGATGCGGTTGCCGCGACGGCAGGTCCGGGGCTGATCGGCGGCGTCATGGTCGGGCTGGTGACGGCGAAGGCGCTGGCGCACGCTGCGAACACACCGTTGATCGCCGTCAACCATCTCGAAGGCCATGCCCTCTCCCCGCGATTGGCCGATCCTTCGCTCGATTTCCCTTATATGTTGCTGCTCGTCTCAGGCGGGCATTGCCAGCTGCTGCGCGTCGAAGGCGTCGGCCAGTATCGACGGCTCGCAACCACGATCGATGATGCCGCAGGTGAAGCGTTCGACAAGACCGCCAAGCTTCTGGGGCTCGGCTTCCCGGGCGGTCCGGCGGTCGAAGCAGCCGCGCGCGAAGGCGATCCCAAATGCGTTCCCCTGCCCCGCCCGCTGCTGGGCAGCAACGAACCGCATTTCTCGTTCGCAGGTCTCAAAAGTGCGGTTCTGCGCGCGCACCAATCGGGCCAGTGGCGGCCAGAAGACATTGCCGCGTCGTTTCAGCAGGCCGTAATCGATTGCCTGATCGACCGCACGCGCCGTGCCCTTGTCTCGAGCTATGGCCTGACGGCGCTCGTCGTGGCGGGCGGCGTGGCGGCCAACGTCAGCGTGCGCTCCGCGCTCGAAACACTTGCAGCAAAGCACGACCTGCCCTTCGTGGCCCCGCCCCAATGGCTGTGCACCGATAATGCCGCGATGATTGCCTGGGCCGGGGCCGAACGCTACGCCGCTGGCCTGACCGATCCCCTCGATGTGATTGCGCGCCCGCGCTGGCCGCTCGATCCTGTGGCCGAGCCCGCGCGTGGCGCAGGGGCCAAGGCATGAAAACCGGCGTGATCGGCGCGGGCGCATGGGGCACCGCGCTTGCACAGACGATCGTCAGCAACGGCAGTGAGGTGATTTTGTGGGCGCGCGAAAGCGAAGTCGTCGAAGCGATTGCAACCACCGGAGAAAACACGCCCTTCCTTCCCGGCGTGCCCTTGTCGCCGCTGATCGAACCGACTGCCAGCCTCGGCGATCTGGCGGGGTGCGATATCCTGATCGCGGTGACGCCAGCGCAGCATCTGCGCGCCATAGTGTCGCAGGCCCCTGTCGGCGTGCGAACGCTGGTGCTGTGCGCCAAAGGCATCGAAGCGGGTACAATGATGCTGATGTCGGAAGTGGCCCGCGACATTTGCCCCGAAGCCGTCGTTACAGTCCTCAGTGGTCCTACGTTTGCGCGCGAAGTGGCTGAAGGCAAGCCGACCGCAGTGACGCTCGCCGGGCAATCGGTCGATGATACCCGCGCACTGGCACTCCGGCTCGCGCGGCCAACGTTCCGACCGTATGTGACTGACGATCTGATCGGCGCGGAAATCGGCGGCGCTGTCAAAAACGTGCTCGCGATTGCGTGCGGGGTCGTTGCCGGGCTGGAGCTTGGCGAAAACGCGCGGGCGGCGCTGATTGCGCGCGGCTTTGCTGAAATGACCCGTTTCGGGCTGGCACGCGGCGCCCGCGCCGAAACACTCAGTGGATTGTCAGGGCTCGGCGATCTGGTGCTGACCTGTTCATCGACCCAGTCGCGCAACTTTTCGCTTGGCAAGGCCTTGGGCGAAGGCCAGCCAGCGGCGCTCCTTCTTGAAAACCGCACGACGATTGCCGAAGGCGCGGCGACCGCCCCTGTGCTTCAGGCCGCAGCGCGCGTTGCAGGCCTCGACATGCCCGTCGTCGATGCGGTGTGCAGCCTGCTGACAGGTGAGCTGAACGTGCGCGATGTCGCCGCAGCGCTGCTCGCACGACCGTTGCGGCGTGAGGGGTAAAAGCCTGACGTTGCAGGAGAAGGCCTCATCTTAGCCCTAGGCCCGCCGCCGCAGCGTTTCGAGGATCGAGGGCAGATTGCCCACCTCCTCAAGCGCAAAGGTCAGCAGCGCCTTTTCATAAATATCGATCTCGCCGTCGGCGGCGATGTGCGTCTTGAGCCAGCCTGCTTCCTCAAATGACAGGGCGCTGCTGACCTCGACCGGCCCGGTGCCCGAAGCCGGATCGGGCCGCCCCGGGAATATCGCCTTGAACGCTTCGACGATCGTGCCGTGGCCGCGCTGCGCATCGGGCAGCATCTTCTTGAAAAAACCCCCGACGCTCGGCGTGTTGCGATCCATTTCAGCGTTAAGCCGTATCGCCTCGTCACGCGTCAACGGACGATAATCGCTGTGCGAAAGCAGATGATTGCCCACGCCCTGGACGAACAGCTGGAGCCACGCAGGGTGGTTGTCACCGCCCAATGTTGCATCCTTTATCCGGAACAGCAGATCGGCTTCTTGCGAGCCCACCACGGTCGCGCCTTCGCCGCCGCCTGCAAAGATCAGCCGCCGCAACACCAGCGCTTCTGCCTCGTCAACGCAGCACGGGCGCAGCGTTTTGCCATCGCGCGTCGGGCCACGCCCGCTGAGGATCGATTGTTCGATCTGGTGATAGGCATAGGCCCGAAGCGTGTCCGGCGCGCCTTCGGCATCCTCGATCAGGCTGACGAGCAGTTCGAGTTCGCTTGCAGAAATCGCGCCGCCGAACCGGTCGATCCGCCGCATCAGCCATTCGGCACTGCCTGAATCGAGAAATCCGCGCGGATCCTGCTGATGCAACATGAAATGCGACGCAGCTTCGACAAAAAACTGCGTCCACTCTGCGCTATGGACAGCGAGCCTGTCATTGAGTGTGAACAAAGCATCGAGCACGGGCTGCGGGATCAGGTCGTCGTCCCACACGAGTTCGCGCAACGCAAGAACATCGGCTTCGCTGACATGACCTGCTTGCGACAGCCGCGCGAGAAGTTCGGCAAGTTCCTGATCCATGATGATATGCAGCCTCAGATTGATCGTCAGGATGCGACATATCGGAAATGGCTTAATAGTCGGTTGACTGTGTTGCAGATTTCGATGTCGGTTCAGAAATCGATCGCAAGGCCCTTATATTCCCAATCGCCGTAGCGGACGGGATCGAGCCGTTCGGGATCGGGTTCTGGCGCGCGCGGCGCTTCAACCGGTTCGGGCAATGGCGGGCTTTGGCTCAAATGCGCGGGCGGCTTCACATGATCGGGTCGTTTTCCCATGCCCAACCGTTATCATATCGGTGCCCCAATTGTGGATATTTATTTTTCGCAAATCATTTATCGGCTTGCGTTTCCTGAACATGGCGGAACGCCGCGCGTCGCTGCGCCGCAGCATTGTGACACTGCCATGAAGCGAGTCCGGCGTGCGACCGATCGAGCGCATAAATGTCGCAAAACCCTCTTGCGTCTTTTGCAGTTTCAGCCACTATGGGTTGTGGCAAGGCCTGGGGGCAGTCCTACAGATTGTGGTTAGCGTTGCGCAAAATAGTTTTGCGGAATGCTGGTTTACGGCTGTGGATATTGGGGGCGAAACGCAATTAGGCGGGGCCACCGGGCCGGCATGATGCTAAGCAGTTCGCTTGTGTCCGATTCGAACGTAGCAAGAACAGGTCGCAACGCGTAAGTAAGGGGTGGTATGATGGATTTTCGCGAGTCGGGTTCGATGATGGGTGAAGCAGAAACTTTGGAAGCACCGGTGGCAGCGCCTGCCGCAGTGCCCGAATCACAGCGCCGCGATGCGTCGTATCCGCTCGTCACCGATGCTTCGCGCGACGCGTTGCTGACCGAGTTCGGGAAAGACACGCTCAAGGATCGCTATCTTCTACCCGGCGAAACTTATCAGGATCTCTTCGTCCGCGTCGCATCGGCCTATGCCGACGATCAGGACCATGCCCAGCGGATCTACGATTATATCTCGAAGCTGTGGTTCATGCCTGCAACGCCGATCCTGTCGAACGGCGGTACCGGGCGCGGGCTGCCGATCAGCTGCTATCTGAACTCAGTCGATGACAGCCTGGAAGGCATCGTCAACACGTGGAACGAAAATGTCTGGCTCGCGGCGCGCGGCGGCGGCATCGGCACCTATTGGGGCAGCGTGCGTGGCATCGGCGAGCCGGTCGGCCTCAACGGCAAAACGAGCGGGATCATTCCGTTCGTGCGGGTGATGGACAGCCTTACGCTCGCGATCAGCCAGGGGTCGCTGCGGCGCGGATCTGCCGCAGTTTATCTCGACGTCGATCATCCCGAGATCGAGGAGTTCCTCGAAATCCGCAAACCTTCGGGCGATTTCAACCGCAAGGCGTTAAATCTCCACCACGGCGTCCTCATCACCGATGCCTTCATGGAGGCGGTGCGCGCCGGCGACGAGTGGAACCTCAAATCGCCCAAGGATGGCAGCATCCGCGCGACGATCGATGCGCGATCGCTGTTCCAGAAGCTTGTCGAAACGCGGCTGGCAACGGGCGAGCCCTACATCATCTATTCGGACCATGTGCAAAAGGCGATGCCGCGGCACCACCGTGAGCTTGGCCTCAAGGTCTCGACATCGAACCTCTGCAGCGAAATCACATTGCCCACGGGTCGCGACCATCTGGGGAATGACCGCACGGCGGTGTGCTGCCTGTCGTCGCTCAATCTGGAAACCTGGGATGAGTGGAACGGCGACAGGCAGTTCATCGAGGATATCATGCGCTTCCTCGACAATGTGCTGACCGATTATATCGATCGTGCGCCGCCCGAAATGGGCCGCGCCAAATATTCGGCGATGCGCGAACGCTCGGTAGGCCTCGGCGTGATGGGATTCCACAGCTTCTTGCAGGCGCGCAACATCCCGTTCGAAGGCGCGATGGCAAAGTCTTGGAACCTCAGGATTTTCAAGCATTTGGCACAAGGCGTCAACGAAGCCTCGATGCTGCTCGCCACCGAACGCGGCGCGTGCCCCGATGCCGAAGATCGCGGCGTGATGGAACGCTTTTCGTGCAAGACCGCAATCGCGCCGACCGCGTCGATCAGCATCATCTGCGGTGGCACCAGCGCGTGCATCGAACCGATTCCGGCGAATATCTATACGCACAAGACGCTTTCCGGCTCATTCTCGATCCGCAATCCGCATCTTGAAAAGCTGCTGATCGAAAAATCGAAAAACAGCGATGCGGTGTGGAATTCGATCCTCGAACAGGGCGGCAGCGTCCAGCACCTCGATTTTCTCGACACTGAGGAAAAGGACAATTTCAAGACCAGCTTCGAGATCGACCAGCGCTGGCTGATCGAACTTGCGGCAGACCGCACGCCGTATATCGATCAGGCGCAGTCGCTCAATCTGTTCATCCCCGCCGATGTCGAGAAATGGGATCTCCTCATGCTTCACTTCCGCGCATGGGAATTGGGCGTGAAATCGCTCTATTATCTCCGGAGCAAGAGCATCCAGCGCGCAGGCTTTGCCGGCGGGGTCGAGGCGGACAATACCTCCGAATTGCCGAAGTTCGAGCTGGCGACCACGGACTATGATGAATGCCTTGCTTGTCAGTAGTTGTGATCAAAATGGTACTTTGATCGAGGATCGAAAACTTTGATCGTGCCAAAGAAAGAGAAAACCTCACAGGCCGAAAGTGAAGGCCAACTAAAAGCTAAGGCCAACTAAAAATCCCGCTCCCCTGGCGGGAGAGAATAGTGCGAAGTGACGGATCAGGGCGTGCCGCGTCTGCGGCGCTAGAGGCTGGATTGGAGATGTGGCGATGTTCGGGACGTTTCGAAACACTATGAAAGAGCTGCGCGAAATTCGCCAGATCCTCCACGACAACGCATCTGGCGCGATAGGCGAACGCCGCTGGATCGCATTTGAAACCAAACAGGCTGCGTGCGATGTCGAGATGACTGCCTATCGCAGAAAACTCGAACGCGCTTTCCGCCGCAAACCAAACATGGCGGTGCAAGAGTTCATCAAACGCTTCCCCATCCCGGAACGTAAACGCACCGGCGCTGGATAAGTTACTGGTTCGCAGACGCGAGCCGACCCCGCACCCTCCCTTTCCCGCAAGGGGTAAGGAAGGGCCTGACAAATTTGCAATTTGGATTTTCGTTCGATGCCCCTTCCGCCGCCATCACACACACAAAGGGCCCCGGCAGTGATTGCCGGAGCCCCGATGCTGTGCGTGTCCCGGGTGGCGCGATCACATTCCGCCGGTTCTGCTTCCCCCGCCCATGCCGCCGCCAGTGCCGACGCTGATCGCGCCTTCGTCTTCATCCTCGTCGTCGACCGTTCCGCCGTAGCTGCCGTCGGACGTCGTGCCGGTCAGTTCTTGAACATCGTCTTCTTCGTCCATGTCTTCATCGTCGAAATCGCTGAACGGCATTGCGCCTTCGGTCAGCATCACGCCATCTTCATCGACCGATTCGACATCGTCGGCTTCGATGTAGCGATGCTCGCCATCGGGCGAACTCTCACGGGTCAGCTTGATGCGTCCATCTTCGATCCCGTCGACGGTGCCGATAGGGGTGCCTTCTGCATCCAGTACCGGCATGTGTTCGCGGATTTCGCTCAAATCAGTCATGATCAATCTCCTGAGGTGGGATCGGGTCAACCCCCCGCGCGGCGAATGGTGCCATCGCTGCATCTGAATTTTTGCCCGCGCGCGCCGTTTGCAGGCCGCGGCACCCTTTTGGCAGTTGGCGACTTACGCTCGCATCCGCAAAGGAGAGCTGTCATGTCCCAATCAACGCTGATGTACGCCGTTGCCGCGGTCTGCGCCATTGCAGGTACCGCGTTATTCCTGCGCGCCACGCCGACAGAAGCACAGGTGTATCGCCACCGCATCTTTGCCACGATGCTGATCGCAGCAGCGCTGATCCTCGCAGGCTTTGCCTATTCGCTTTCGCAATGGGAAGCCGAAGCCCCCATATCCCCATCAGAACCGGAGTAACCATAATGTCGCTTCTTGAAGCCCGCACCCAGTATAAGCCCTTCGAATATCCCTGGGCGTATGATTTCTGGAAACGTCAGCAGCAGATCCACTGGATGCCCGAAGAGGTGCCGCTGGGTGAGGATTGCCGTGACTGGGCGCAAAAGCTCACCGATCATGAACGCAATCTGCTCACGCAGATCTTCCGCTTTTTCACGCAGGCCGATGTCGAGGTGCAGAATTGCTACCACGAACATTATGGCCGCATCTTCAAGCCGACCGAGATCAAGATGATGCTCGCGGCGTTCAGCAACATGGAAACCGTCCACATCGCGGCCTATTCGCATTTGCTCGACACGATCGGCATGCCTGAAAGCGAATATGGCATGTTCCTGCAATATGAAGAGATGAAGGCCAAGCATGATTATCTCCACACTTTCGGGGTGGAAAATGATGAGGATATCGCCAAAACGCTCGCGATGTTCGGCGGCTTCACCGAAGGGCTTCAGCTGTTCGCGTCGTTCGCGATGCTGATGAACTTCCCGCGCTTCAACAAGATGAAGGGGATGGGCCAGATCGTCAGCTGGAGCGTGCGTGACGAAAGCCTGCACTGCGAAGGCATCACGCGGCTGTTCCACGCCTTCACCAAGGAACGCGATTGCCTGACCAAATCGGTCAAGGACGATATTCTCGACTGCTGCCAGACGACGGTGCGGCTCGAAGACGCGTTCATCGATCTCGCCTTCGCCGATGGCCCCGTTTCGGGGATGACCGCGAAGGACATCAAGAAATACGTCCGCTACATCGCCGATTGGCGGCTGGGGCAATTGGGCTTCAAGCCGATGTTCATGATCGAAGACCACCCGCTGCCATGGCTCGCGCCGCTGCTCAACGGCGTCGAGCACGCCAACTTCTTCGAAACCCGCGCAACCGAATATTCAAAGGGCGCGACCAAGGGCAATTGGGGCGAAGTGTGGGACAATTTCGACCGCCGGCAGAAGGCGCGGGGAGCGGCGAATGATGCGCCGGAGGGCGATGCGGCTGGTGAGGTGGATATGTTTGGGAATGCCGGAGTTGCGGCGGAGTAGGCGAGAACCCTATTG
>JANPIQ010000290.1:0-1857 GCA_031425075.1 Sphingomonadales bacterium | reverse complement strand
GTGGTGATTGCCGTCATCCTTTGGCTGCTGCGCTCGTTCGGGATTTTCTAGACCCGGACCAGCACTAAATCGATAGCGCGTCCCTGATCGCGAGTCCAAGCGCTGCCAATGGCAGTTCGGCGCGATCGGGGATGTTCACGCATGTCTTGCCGCTCTTGAGCCTCGGGTCGCTGGCAATGACGGCACCTGCGATCTGCTGCGTGCCCAGATAGAATGACACATAGGACTTCTGGCTCGCCACCGCGACCCAGCGTTCGCCGCGCCAGAAAACCGGCATTTTCCAATCGATGCGTTCGGTGACATCGGGCGCGATTTCATGAACGAGCGCCCGCAGTTGCGTGATGCGCACCTGCCGAAGCGGCGGAAGCGCCGCGATATAGTCATCGACCGACATGGCGGCATTTTACTGCTGTAGGTACCGCAGTCAAACGGGGTCCGGGGCCACCGGCCGCGCCGGGGCAGGCGGAGGCCCTCAGTCCCGCATCCGCTCCGGCATATATTCGTCCGGCGCCCGATCGGCAAATTTGGTCGTCGATTTGTGGAAGGTCAGCGGCACCGTACCCGTCGAACCATGGCGCTGCTTGGCGACGATGACTTCGGCTTGACCTTGCAATTCTCGCTCTCGCGTCTGCCATTTTGCATATTTGTCCTTCACTTCGGCAGAGCTGTTTTCAGATGGTATTTCTGGTCGCTTCAGCGAGTGGTAATATTCCTCTCGATAAACAAACAGAACGATATCGGCATCTTGCTCAATAGTGCCAGACTCGCGCAAATCTGATAACTGAGGGTGTTTGTCCTCGCGAGCTTCGACAGCGCGGCTAAGCTGTGACAGCGCTAGAACCGGTACTTGCAGTTCCTTCGCGAGCGTTTTCAAGCCGCGAGTGATCTCCGAAATTTCTTGCACTCGGTTGTCGCTATTTCCGCGCCCAGAGCCTTGCAGTAATTGGAGGTAATCGACCACAATCAGCCCGATCTGGTGCTGACGCTTCATCCGCCGTGCCCTAGTCCGCAGCGCCGCGATGCTCAGCGCGGGGGTATCGTCAATGAAAAACGGCAGTTCGGACAAGTCGCCAGCCGCACGGGCAAGTTGGCTAAACTCATCATAGCCAATCTTCCCCATGCGGAGCGCTTCCGAATTGATCCCCGATTGCTCGGCAAGAACGCGGGTTGCCAACTGATCCGAAGACATTTCGAGGCTGAAGAATGCCACCGGTGCCCCGCTCGTCTTGTCGGCCTCTACCCCGCGATTGATGTCTTGGAGATATCTTTGTGCGCACGAGAAGGCGATATTGGTTGCAAGAGCGGTCTTTCCCATGGCCGGACGCCCCGCCAAGATCACCAGGTCTGACTTGTGAAGCCCGCCAATTTTCTCGTTGAGCGAAGTAAGCCCGGTCGTGTAGCCCGACAGGTGCCCACCCGACTTCATAGCCCTTTCGGCCATCCCGAGCGCTTCCTGCGTGGCGTTCTTGAAAGTCTTGACCGCCCCCGACACTTCACCTTTTTCAGCAACCCCGTATAGCGCCATCTCGGCCGCCTCGATCTGCTCCATCGGGGGGATGTCGCCCGACGTATCGGCGGCATTGGTTGCCATGTCGCGGCCGACGCGAATCAACTCGCGCAGCAGTGCCAGATCATAGATTTGGCTGGCAAAATCGCGCGCCGCCAGTAGCGCACCCGATTGCATCGTCAGCCCCGCCAGATAGGCCGGCCCGCCCATATCAATCATCGCAGGATCGGCTTCAAACATCGGCTTTAAGGTCACTGGCGTTGCCGCCATGTTGCGATCCGACAGCTTCAATATCGCCGCATAAACTCGACCGTGCAGGTCGTCAGCGAAATGCTCCGCGCGGAGTCGTG
>JANPIQ010000289.1:0-12815 GCA_031425075.1 Sphingomonadales bacterium | reverse complement strand
ACTCGTGCGGACATTTTCTGCACCGCAACGGGCAACGCAGACGTCATCACTGCCGACCACATGAAGGCGATGCGCCCCAATGCGATCGTCTGCAACATCGGCCATTTCGACAGCGAAATTCAGATTTCCGCGCTGAGCAATTACAAATGGACCGAGGTGAAGCCCGGCACCGACCTGGTCGAATTTCCCGATGGCAAGCAGATCATCATTCTTGCCAAGGGCCGGCTGGTCAACCTCGGCTGTGCGACAGGCCACCCGTCGTTCGTGATGTCGGCAAGCTTCACCAACCAGGTGCTCGCGCAGATCGAGCTGTGGACCAAGGGTGAAAAATACCAGAAACAGGTCTATGTCCTGCCCAAGCACCTCGACGAGAAGGTCGCGATGCTTCACCTCGAAAAGCTTGGCGTAAAACTGACGAAATTGAGCGAAAAGCAGGCCGGCTATATCGGTGTGAGCACCGAAGGCCCGTTCAAGCCCGATCATTACCGCTATTGAGGCTACGGGCCTTTCGCATTCGGGCGTGACTGCCTAAGGCGGTAGCGATGATGCCCGGTGGTCTGCAATGCTGACGCTGACGCACGGCATGGCCGTGCTGATCGGTATTGTGCTTGCCGTGTGGCTGTTTGCAGCGGCTTGGGCGGTCGTGACCGGGCTGCAGCTGCGACGTAAGGCGCAGTCGGCCAGCCAGCAGGCGGACCGGCTGGCGTCGCTGCTCGATTCCGCGCCCGCATTGCCGATTGTCGTCAAGGGCGATGGCCGGATCGAAGCGCCCGATCGTTTGGCGGATTGGTTCGGCCTGCCCAAGATGCCCAATTTCCTGACCGATCTGGCGACGCCTGCTTGCGGGTTGACCGATGACGAGGCCAGCGCGCTTGTCAAAGACACATCGGCTGTCCAGAAAACCGGACGGAATTTTGCGCGCGCCTGCCGCCCTCGCGGGTCTTCGCGGACGTTGCTGATCAAGGGGGCACCGGCGTCAAGCCGCTTGGCATCGAACAACGCGGTTATCCTCTGGGTGTTCGATGCGACCGACAGCCAGGCCGAGATCGGCCAGCTTGGCGAAGAAGTGCAACGGCTCGGTACCGCTTTCGAACGGCTGTCAGGGCTGATCGAGGCAGCGCCGTTGCCGATGTGGCATCGTGGCCCAGATCTGCGATTGGCGCTGGTCAATCGCGCTTATGTGCGAGCGGTTGAAGCCGAAGATGCCGCCGAAGTAATCGATCGACAGATCGAGCTTGTCGATGCGACAGGCGAAGCCAACCCCGTATCCGCCGCCCGAAATGCCCAGAAGAGCAATTCGCCCACCAGCCGGGTCGTGCCGGTGACGCTGACCGGTGAACGCAGGGCGATGCGCGTTGTCGATGTACCGCTCGATGAAGCCGGGGTTGCCGGATTCGCGATCGATGTCGAAGAGGCTGAGCGCGCACGCGCGGCATTTCGGCAATTCGCCGAATCACAACGCAGCACACTCGACCGGCTGTCGGCGGGCGTCGCGCAATTTGGTGCCGATCGCAGCCTTGTTTACTGTAACCAGCCATTTCAGCGGATGTTCGCGATGCGGGCGGAATGGGTTGCCGAACAGCCCAATTTCGACCGGTTGCTTGACCGGATGCGCGAGACCGGGCGCGTGCCCGAAATGCGCGATTTCCCAGCGTGGAAGGCCGAGCGGCGGCAATGGTTTGTGTCGGCCGAAGGGGCGACCGAGGAAAACTGGCTCGTGCCACCGGGGATGCATCTGCGGCTTTTGGTGCAGACGCTTCCCGATGGCGGGCTGCTGCTGATTTTCGAAGACCGGACCGAGCAGGCGCAGCTGTCGAGCGCGCGCGACATATTGCTGCGCGTGCGGGCAGCAATGTTCGACAATCTGTTCGAAGCAGTTGGCGTGTTCGAATCCGATGGACGACTGCATCTGTGGAACAACCGCTTTCGGCAGATCTGGGATTTCGACGAAGAGTTCCTGGCAACACATCCGCACGTCGATGCATTGGCAGAGACAGCGGCGGCCCGACTATCCAATCCGAGCCGCGCCGCGCTGATCCGCGAACTGGTACGATCGGCAACGGTGGAGCGCACCCAGCGTAGCGGCCGGATCTCGCTCAAATCGGGCCGCCATTTCGAATTTGCAGCCGTGCCCTTGCCCGATGGCAACGCGCTGCTGGCGATGCTCGACATCACCGACAGCCGCAAGATCGAGCGCGTGTTGCGCGAACGTGCCGATGCGCTGGAGGACGCCGATCGCGTCAAGACCGCATTTCTCGCCAATATGAGTTACGAACTGCGCACGCCCTTGACGTCGATCAGCGGGTTTGCCGAAATGCTCGATCAGGGATTTGGCGGTACACTCGACGACGCAGGCAAAAGCTATGCCGGGGCGATTGTCGAATCGTCGGGCAAACTGGCGCATCTGATCGACCGGGTGCTTGATCTGACGCACGCCGAAGGCGCGCTGCCGATGGAACGCAAGCACGTCGAACTGGCGGTCTTGCTCCACGATGCCGCGCGCGATCACAAGAGCGTCGCCGATGTAAAAGGGATTGATTTTGCGGTTCAGATCGATCCTGAAGTGGGCGCGATTTCGGGCGACGGACGGCGGCTGCGTCAGGCGATCGACCAATTGCTCGACAATGCGCTGGCGTTCACGCCGAAGGGGGGGCGCGTCTTGCTCCATGCCGCAGGCGATGCCCACGAAGCGCAGTTTGTGGTGTCGGATAATGGCCCCGGCATGGGTGCCACCGCACAGGCAGCAGCACTCAATCCGTTCAGCAAATTGGGCGACGCGCGGGTCAGCCGGCAAAGCGATGAAACGCTGGGGATCGGACTGCCACTCGCGCGCCAGTTCGTCGAAGCGCATGGCGGCAGCCTCACGCTCTATTCCGAACCCGGTGAAGGCACGATGGTGTCGATCATGCTGCCGCGCGGAACACGATGATCCTGACAGACGAAGCGGCAACCGAAGCGTATGGGCATCGGATCGGGTCGATGATCGTTGCTGGCGACATCGTGTTGCTTTCGGGCGATCTTGGTGCGGGAAAAACCTGTCTGGCGCGTGGCATCTTAACTGGGGCGGGCTACACAGGCGATGTACCGAGCCCCAGCTTCGCGCTCGTGATCCCCTACGATCCGCCGACGGTGCGATTGCCCGTCTGGCATGTCGATCTGTACAGGCTCGATCGACCCCAGGATGCAGAACAGCTCGCCCTTGATGAGATTCTGAGCGATGGTGCGCTGATCGTCGAATGGCCCGAACGGCTGGCGGAACGTCTTTGGCCCGAGGCGCTGGCGCTTCGGCTCGACCCGAACCGCGATGGGCGCATCTTGACAGCAGCCGTGCCGCCGTCTTGGAGCGCGCGATGGTCGTTATGATACCGCCTCCGGGCGCACAGCAATTTCTTGATGCATCAGGATGGATTGGGGCAGACATTACCCCGTTGGCTGGCGACGCGTCGTTTCGCCGGTATTTTCGTGTGACAACGGCAACGCGCCGTGCCGTATTGATGGATGCGCCGCCACCGCACGAAGACCCGCGCCCGTTTGTCGCGATTGCCGGATGGCTGACTGCGCATGGGTTTGCCGCGCCTAGGATCCTTGCCAGCGATCTCGATCAGGGATTGCTGCTGATCGAGGATTTCGGGTCGCAGCGCATGCGCGAAGCCGTCGATGCCGACAGCAGCATTGAGTTCGATACCTATCGCGGCGTCACCGATTTGCTCGTTGCGCTTCACAAACACACGCCGCCGCCGCTTGAGACGCATGGGCTCGAACGGTTTCTCGAAGAGGTCGGGCTGTTCCCCGAATGGTATGCGCCGTTTGCAGGGCTCGATGTCGATGCCGATGCTTTTGTCGATGCGTGGCGCGCGGTGCTTGAGCCGGTGTGCGGCAGCCTTACGGCGCCAGTGCTCGAACTGCGCGACTATCACGCCGAAAACGTGATGCTGATCGACGGAGCCGAAGGGCTGGCGCGGTTGGGACTGCTCGATTTTCAGGATGCGCTGCTGGGTCATCCAGCCTATGATCTGGCCTCGATGCTGCAAGACGCGCGGCGTGATGTGCCGCCCATCGTCGAGCGCGCAATGCTCGAACGTTATTTGCAGGCCACAGGCGCAGGCCGTGATTTTGAAACGGCATATTGGGTGCTCGCCGCGCAGCGCAACACGCGAATCCTGGGGTTGTTTGTCCGGCTTTGGAAACGCGACCGAAAGCCGCTTTATACCCGGTTTCAACCGCGGATGTGGGGTCTGCTCGAACGCGATCTCGAACATCGCGCGCTCGAACCGGTGCGCGCCTGGTTCGATCGGTTTGTTCCCTTGTCCAAACGCGCGCTGCTGTGGCGGGAACTGGGGTTGTGAGCGCGGCTAGTGTCCCTGAAACCGCGATGGTCATGGCCGCAGGGCTTGGCAAGCGGATGCGGCCGCTGACCGCGACACGGCCCAAACCGCTGGTCCAGGTGGCAGGAACAACGCTGCTCGATCATGTGCTCGATCATCTGGCACGCGCAGGCGTTAAGCGCGCGGTGGTCAACGTCCATTATCTGGCCGATGCCCTCGAAGCGCATGTCAATCGCAGGTCTCACGGGCTTGAGATCGTCATTTCGGACGAACGGGCGATGCTGCTCGAAACAGGTGGTGGGCTGATCCGGGCAAAGCCGCTGATCGCGGGCGATCCTTTCCTGTGCGTCAATACCGACAATATCTGGGTCGATGGGCCCATCAACGCGATCCAGCTGCTGGCCGATCGCTGGGACGATGCGAGCATGGACGCGCTGCTGCTGATGGTGCCGCTGGCGCGTGCGCACAACCATCGCGGGCGCGGCGATTTTCATCTCGATCCACTTGGAACGTTAAGCCGTCGAAAGCCCGGGCGGATTGCGCCCTTTGTGTGGACCGGCATCCAGATCCTGTCGAAGCGGCTCTTGATCGATCCCCCGCAAGACAAGTTTTCGACCAACATCTTCTGGGATCGGGCGATTGCATCGGGCCGCGGCTTCGGCGTTGTGCATCAAGGGTTGTGGTTCGACGTTGGCACACCCGAAGCCATTCCCAAAACCGAAGCGATGCTTGCCGATGGGTGAGGCATCACGGCCGGCCATATTCACCATACCCGTCGGCAAAGCCTTTGCCGATACCCTCGTCGATGGAATCCTGGCGCGCCATCGCGATGATCCGATGGCGGTTGCGCGCGGCCTGATCCTCTTGCCCACCAATCGCGCAGTCCAAACGGTTCACAACGCCTTTGTGCGCCGCGCCAATAGCGGGTTGCTTCTTCCCCGGATGGCGGCGATCGGCGACATCGATCTTGATGACAGCATCGGGTCTGCGCTCGAATCGCTGGATCCGGCAATTCCGCCCGCAATCGATCCGCTGAAGCGACAGGCGATTCTGGCTCAACTGATCCAGCACGCCGCGTCCGAAGGCGGTCAGCCAGCGATGCCGGCAGCTGCGGCAATGCGTCTGGCGCGCGAACTTGGCCGGACGCGCGATCAGTTGCTGATCGAGCAGATTGACCCATCGCGCCTCGCCGATTTGGGGTTGGGCGAACTTGCCGAACACTGGTCTGCCTCGCTCGACAAACTCAATGCGCTGCTGAACGCTTGGCCGCTCTTGCTCGCGGCAAAGGGTGCCGTCGATCTGGCCGAGCGGCGAAACATGCTGCTCGATCGGCTGGCGGCACGCTGGGCCGCGACGCCGCCCCCGGGGTTCGTTATTGCGGCAGGGATAGACTCGATCGCGCCTGCCATCGCCGGGCTGCTCAGAACAATATCGCGGATACCAGACGGACAAGTGGTGTTTGCAGCGCTCGACGCGCAAATGCCCGATGAGGAATGGGAGGAGATCGCGGGGGGACGCGACGACAGGTCGCTCGACGTTCATCCACAGCGTCATCTGCAAGTTCTGCTCACCCGCATGGGCGCGGGAAAGGCTGAGGTCCAGTTTTGGCCGGGGTGCAAGGCCACAGCGCAACTGCCGCGCGCGCAATTGGCACGGCTGACATTCCTGCCGGCCAAGTTTACCGGTGCCTGGGAAAGGCGCGAGGGGCGCAAGGCGCTGGGAAAGGGCGTCAGCGCGATCACGCTCGAAAATCCGGCCGAAGAAGCGCAGGCGATCGCGCTGGCGTTGCGGCATGCGATCGAAACCCCTGCCGCAACCGCAGCGCTGATCACCCCTGATCGCACGCTGGCGACCCGCGTTTCGGCACTCCTTGAACGCTGGGGCATTGCGGCGGACGATTCAGCAGGAACCCCTCTTTCGGTCACTCAGCCGGGCGCATTGATGCTCGCGCTGGCCGAAGCGGCCGCACTGCGCTTTGCTCCGGTGACGTTGATGGCGCTGCTCAAACACCCGCTGGTGATGGGGTCCGACACGCAGACGCGGCTCGATTGGCTTGGAGGTGCCCGCCGCCTCGATCTGGCGTTACGCGGCCCGCGCCCCGGGCCCGGTATCGAAGGCATCACGCAATTTCTGGCCGACCAGCCTGATCACGTGCGCGCGGCCTGGCAGATGGTTGCGCCGCTGCTTGCGCCAATCGATACGGGCGCTGACACGCTGGCCTCATCTGTCGACCAGCTAATCGATGTGGCCACTGCGCTGTGCGGCGATGGCGTCTGGGCAGGGCCAGCGGGTCGATGCCTTTCCGAACACATGGCGGCGGTCCGCGATGGTCTGGCCGATTACCCACTCGAAGGCGGGTTCGACGCGCTGCCGCAACTTTTGCGTGACAGGTTCGATCTGGTCGCCGTGCGCCC
Source organism: Sphingomonadales bacterium (assembly GCA_031425075.1). GTDB lineage: Bacteria > Pseudomonadota > Alphaproteobacteria > Sphingomonadales > Sphingomonadaceae > Aquisediminimonas. The sequence goes on along the minus strand of JANPIQ010000289.1, from coordinate 6,076 downwards.
GCCAGCTGGCGGCCACCCGCGTATCTTCATCTGGGGGCTGATCGAGGCGCGGTTGCAAAGCGCCGATCTGGTCATCCTTGGCGGAATGAACGAAGGCGCCTGGCCCGCGATGCCCGCACCCGATCCGTGGCTGGCCCCTGCCATTCGCCGCAGCCTCGGGTTGCCGGGGATTGAGCGCCGGATCGGGCTCGCCGCGCATGATTTTGCCTCGGCTCTGGGTGCGCCGCAAGTTCTGCTCACCCGGGCTCGCCGCGACGCAGCGTCTCCTACGGTGGCATCACGGTTCTGGCTAAGGGTGCAGACGCTGACGGGCGGGCTCACTCCGCCTGAGCCACGGTTCGATGAACTGGCCCGTGCACTCGACCATGTTGCCGGAACTCCTGCTCGGTCGTCGCGTCCTGCTCCTTGCCCGCCGGTCGAAGATCGGCCGGACAGTATCTCTGTCACGGCGGTCGATACGCTCAAGGCCGATCCCTATGCCTATTACGCCAGGTCGATGCTCAAGCTTTCGAGGATCGATCCGCTCGATGCCGAACCCACTGCGCAATGGCGCGGCACGATCATTCATGATGCGTTGCAAAAATGGGCCGAAGACGACGGTTATGCACAAGACGCGCTCGTCGCCCGGATGGAACATATTCTCGACGGCCCCGAGTTTCACCCGCTCACTCGCACGCTGGTTACCCCGCAGCTGGTTGAAGCAGCGCAGTGGGCTGAGGCCGAAGTGGCGCAAAATCATGCCGAAGGGCGCATCCCGCTGAAACCCGAAGTCAAAGGCAAAACACAGCGTGCCAATGTGCTGCTCCACGGTCGCGCCGACAGGATCGACCGCACGACAGAAGGGCTTGCGATTGTCGATTACAAGCAGGGCGAAGCGCCGGGACCCAAAAAAGTTGCAGGCGGCTTTGCGATGCAACTCGGCCTGCTCGGGCTGATCGGAGAGGCTGGCGGGTTCGAGGATATCGACGCCGCGCGCGTGACGGATTTCGAATATTGGTCTTTTGCGCGCCAGCCGAAAACGCGCGCATTCGGGAAGGTGGCGAGACCGTTTTTCAGTGAGGGTAAGCTGAAGCCGGGAGACCCGACACCGGACGATTTCATCGATCGGGTAGGCGAGCGGTTCGATGCGATCGTCGCAAAATGGCTCACCGGCGATGAGCCCTTCACGGCAAAACGCCACCCTGAACACGCCTATTCGGATTATGATCATCTGATGCGGCTCGAGGAATGGGAAGGGCGCGGATGAGCGGCGAATTTCCTCCGCTCGCGCCCGAACAGGCGCAGGCATCGCATCCGCGCGACGATATCTGGGTATCGGCGTCAGCGGGCACGGGGAAGACGCAGGTGCTTGCCGCGCGCGTTTTCCGGCTGCTGCTGCAAGGCGCCGAACCCGACCGCATCCTGTGCCTCACTTTCACTAAGGCCGGCGCGGCCGAAATGGCCGAGCGCATCCATGATCGGCTCGGACAATGGGTGACGATGCGTGGCAGCGAGCTTGCCGCCGATCTGAAGGCGCTCGGCGAGGAGAATGGCCCTGAAGCGCAGGCGCATGCGCGGACGCTGTTTGCCAGCGTGCTTGATGCGCGCGGCGGCGGGCTGCGCATCCAGACAATCCACAGTTTTTGCCAGTCGTTGCTCCAGAGCTTTCCCGCAGAAGCCGATCTTGTTCCCGGGTTCCGCCCGATTGAGGGCCGCAATGAAACCGAGCTGCATCAGCAAACGCTCGCCGCGATGGTATCGGATGCGCACGCGATGGGGGGGGGCGATCGCGAACGTGTAATTGCCCGGCTCACGTCGTTGCGCGCGGTGTTCGATGAAAAGGGCGTCCGCAAACACTTGCGCAGTTGCGCGGCAGTCGCGTCCGTGATGGAGTCGTTCGGTACCGAAATCGGGCCACGTTTATGTTTCTGGTTCGGCATCGATTTCGAAACACGTGAACGCTTGCTCGCCGATGCTTGTCTCGATGAGACGTTGCCGCTGGATGTGCTCGACGCCTTCTGTCGGGCTCACGTGGCTTGGGGAACCAAGACTGGCCTGGATCGTGCGCAGGCCATTGGCGATTGGCTCGCCCTCGATTCGACCGCGCGCGCGGCCGGGATTGCGGCGCTCCACAGTATCTGGGCAAAAGCCGATGGCAATAGGCGCAGCTTTGACCAGCCGAAAATCAAAGCCTTGGTGGAACCGCTCGCTCAGCGACTCTATGATCATTTCGCTGTTCTGGTCGATCTGCGCGCAAAGCTAACCCTGATCGATCACCTCGAAACCGCACTCCTCATCGGGCAGACCTATGCGCGACGGTACACCGAGGCAAAGCGCGATGCAGGGGTAGTCGATTTCAACGATCTGATCGCCGCGACGGTCAAGTTGCTGACATCGGGGCAGGGGGCCTGGATCCGTTACAAGCTCGATTCGGCCATCGATCATCTGCTGATCGATGAAGCGCAGGATACCAATGTTCAGCAATGGGATATTGCAAAGGCGCTGACCGAGGAATTTTACGCAGGATCCGGCGCGCGGGGCAGCATCCGCCGGACGCTTTTCACCGTAGGCGATTACAAACAGGCAATCTTTGGATTTCAAGGCACGCATCCGCGACATTTCGAAGCGGCGCGTGGCTATTTCGCCGACAAGATCGCCGACGCGGGGCGTGCATTGAACACGATCGATCTGAATGCGTCTTTCCGTTCGGGCCAGCCAGTGCTCGATGCCGTCGATGCGGTTGTTGCCGAAGTCGGTGCGGACGCATTCGGGCTTCCCAGTTTACCCGGAAAACATCGTGCGTTCGGCGATCGCAAACCTTCAGGGCAAGTCGTGCTGTGGCCGCCGTTCGTGGGAGACGCTGCCGCGCAACCGGCCGAGGATGGTTCAGAGGGTTCTGCGGCGGATGAAGAAAGCTGGATCACCCCTGCCGACCGCCAGTTTGCGGCCCACCTTGCCGAACAGGTCAAGACATGGGTGTCAGGGGGGCTGTATCTGCGTAACGAGGCGCGCCCGGTGCGACCGGGGGACGTCTTGATCCTGCTGCGCAGCCGCAAGGATATGGCGCGGTTGATCGTGTCACGTCTGCACGACGCCAAGGTGCCCGTGGCAGGTGTCGACCGGCTTAAGCTCAACGCGCCGATTGCCGTGCTTGATTGTATCGCGGCGATCCGCTTTGTCCTCCAGCCCGATGACGATCTCAATCTGGCCAGTCTTCTGGTGTCGCCGCTTGTCGGCTGGAGTCAGGATGATTTGTGGAACCATGGTCGCGGCCGCGATGCCAGGCGTGTCGCGCTGTGGCAGCATTTGGGCGATGCCAAACCGCAGGTCCTGCGCGAGATGCTCGGCATGGCCGATACAGCAACGCCATACCGCTTTCTCGAAACGATCCTGTCAGGCGCGATCGGAGGGCGGCGCAAATTGCTCGCGCGGCTGGGGGAAGAGGCGCGCGATCCGATTGAAAGCCTGCTCAATCAGGCCCTCGAATTTGAAAAGACCGCGCCGCCATCGCTCCAGACCTTCGCCGATTGGTTCGATCGCGGCGAAGTTGAACTCAAGCGCGATGCGGGAAAAGCCGAAGATGGGGTCCGTGTGATGACGATGCACGGTGCCAAGGGATTGCAGGCGCCGGTCGTGGTGCTGGCCGATGCGACTTATGATTTCGAAAAGCGGCCCAAATCCGAAATCCAGTGGGAACGCGGCGATGCCTCACTGCCGCTGTTCCGCCCGAGGAAAGAACTTGTGTGCGGCCCTGTCGCAAACGCGATTGCCGATGCTGACATCAACGATGTGCAGGAACATTGGCGGCTGCTTTACGTCGCGATGACGCGTGCCGAAGAACATCTGTTCATCGGCGGGGCCGTCACGCCGTCGGTTGCCAAAAAGATCGGTGCCGGAGAAACGTTGCCCGACGCCTGCTGGCATGAGCGGATTGGAAGGGCGCTCCGCTCACTGCCCGGCGCCCAGACCGGTGCAGATGGCTCGGTTGTGTTCAAGGTCGATGCCAAACTGGGCAAGCCGAAGGATATAGCTGCCGAGCGCGTCAGTCGCGATATGGACCTTCCTCGATGGGCGCACACGGCAGCCGGCCCAGAAGCTCGCCCGCCGCGCCCGCTGGCCCCATCGGCACTCGGTGTGGCAGACAGCGTGGCCGATCCTCCACCATCTGCCGACCTCAGGCAGGCCGCCGAACGCGGCATCCTGCTTCATGCCCTGTTCGAACGACTGCCGGGCGTGCCGCCTCACGAACGGCGCGCGGCTGCGCTGGCCTGGGTCGCACGTGCGGCGGCCATTTCTGCGGCTCGGCGTAAGGAGATTGTTGATCACGCATTGTCAGTGATTGGCGATCCCGCCTTCGGGGCAATCTTTTCTCCCGACGCGCTTGCAGAAGCGCCGCTGGCGGGTGTTGTCGGAGGTCAGGTCATTGCCGGAACCGCAGACCGGCTGCTTGTCACGCCGCATCAGGTTCTTGTTGTCGATTTCAAGACCGGGAGACGCGTGCCGCAGGGTATCGACAGACTTCCGCAGGCGCATGTGGCGCAGATGGCGGCCTATGTCGCGGTTCTCGAGGGCCTGTTTCCAGATCGCCCGGTCCGGGCCGCGCTGCTTTATACTTCGGGACCGCGGCTGTTTGCAGTGCCGCCAGCGGTGCTGGCGCTGCACAAGCCCGGCTATCAGCTGCGCGAGGACAATTTGGCCTCAACCGGTTGAGTAAATGGTGCAGCGCACCTAAGTCACCCGTTACAGGAGATTCAAATGGCCACCATCCAGGTTACCGACGATAGTTTCGAAGCCGATGTGCTCAAAGCGAATAAGCCCGTGCTTGTCGATTTTTGGGCCGAATGGTGCGCGCCGTGCAAGATGATCGGCCCGTCGCTTGAAGAACTGAGCGATGAGCTTGCCGACAAGGTGACGATCGCCAAGCTCAATACCGAAGACAATCCCGAAACGCCCTCCAAGCTCGGCATTCGCGGCATTCCGACACTGTTCCTCTATAAGAATGGCGAAATCGTCGCAAAGGAACTCGGTATCGGTAACATCCAGACCAAAGCCAAGATGCGCGCGTGGATCGAATCGGTGATCTGACCTGCCGGGCCGCGCGATTAGACGTGGCTGCCGAGCAGCCGTGCCACCACGCTGCGATCTGCTAGCACCTCATGCGCGCAGTTGTGCCCCGGCGCGCCAGTTACGCCGCCGCCCGGGTGGGTGCCCGATCCGCACATGTAGAGCCCCTTCAATGGGCCACGATAATCGCCATGGCCGAGCATCGGGCGCGCCGCATAGAGTTGATCAAGGCTCATATGCCCGTGAAAAATATCGCCGCCGATCAGCCCGAACTTGCGTTCAAGATCGAGCGGCGAATGGATCTGCCTCGCGATGATCGAGGCCTTGAAGTTGGGCGCGTGTTGCGTGACGGTGTCGATAATGTGATCGGCGACCTGATCGCGAACTTCATCCCATGACCGTCCGTCTGGCAATTGCGGCGCGAATTGCTGGCAGAACAAGCTCGCGATGTGCCGACCTGGCGGGGCAAGGCTGTCATCGATCGATGTCGGCAGCTTCATCTCGATGATCGGCGCATCGGACCAGCCCTTGGCCTTGGCATCGGTGAACGCCTTGTCCATATAATCCATCGTCGGCGCGATGATGATGCCGCAGCTGTGATGCTCGGCGGGTTCGCTTCCGGGCAACACCGAAAAGCTCGGCAGTTCGGACAGCGCCACGTTCATGCGAAAGGTGCCCGATCCGGTCTTGTAGCCCGCGATCCGGCGGTTGAAATCGGCAGGCAGATCGCTGCTGTCGATCATCCGGCGATAGAGCAATGCAGGGCCGACATTGGCGATCACCGTCTTGGCGACAATTTCCTCGCCCGATGCGAGCGTGACGCCAACCGCGCGGTTGCCGTCGACCAGCACTTTGGACACCGGGCTTTCAAGACTGATCTCTACGCCTGCCTCGGTAGCGGCATCCGCCATGTAGCGTGTGATTGAGCCCATGCCGCCGACGCTGTGGCCCCAAGCGCCTTTCTTGCCATTCACCTCTCCGAAGACGTGGTGGAGCAGAACATAGGCACTGCCCGGCGTATCGGGCGAGGCAA
>JANPIQ010000288.1:0-6315 GCA_031425075.1 Sphingomonadales bacterium | reverse complement strand
TGCGGATATGATAATCGACGAACAATTCCTGGACGCCAAGAAAATGATCCGAACGGCGGCTGCGCTTCGACGGCTCGACAAACAGCACGCGTTTTTCGGGAACATCGACATAGTTGGCCTGAAGTGCCAGCAGCACGCGATATTCGACATCGGGCGGCTTGAAGGTCGTCATCCCCTTGATCAGCGAGCCACCGAACAGAAATGTCTGCGCAAGGACAAGGCTGTTGCTGCGCCCGAACACATCGAGGCTGCCGGGGCGTTCAGTGGTCTGCACGCCGACGGGTATCTGGAAGGTGCGGTATTCGGCAATCGTATCCGAAATACCTGTCAGCGCGAGGAACCAGTCATTCCCCTGCAAGCCCAGCCATTTCGGCGTTCCGCAGGGCTTTTCGCCCATGGCTTTGCGGCGTTCCTGTTCTTCATCGGTCGGTATACAAATTGGGCGATCGCCCTTGAACTGATTCTGGTTGTAAGGATCGAGGAACGCTTCTTTGCCGCGCTTGACGTTACCGTCGAATGCGAGGCCAAGCGTAGATGCCAACCGCCAGCGATCGGGGATCGGAAATGCCGAATCGGTCGGAAACGCCTCGGGCGGCGGCGCGCCAACCGCACCTTTATTCTCCTGCCGGACTGGCTCTGGTAGTTGTTCCTGCTCACCAGGGCGTTTGCGTCCGTCGAGCAACGCCTCATCGGCGGCAATCTGATCTTCTGTCACCGTGGCTGGAAGTGCTTCTGCTGCCGTAGCGGCCTCAGGCACCGACAGGGGCTGGGACCGTCCAGCATTGCTTGCTTCGAGCGGCTGGGGACTTGGATCGGACTGTGCCGCGCTATCGTCCAGCACGTCGTAAAGCTTTGACTCGATTGCGCTATCGTTGTGACCTGTAGACTGCAGCACGCTCGCTTCGCCCGAAAGAGCGGCGAGCACAGGAAGGAAAGGCATCACCGTTGCCACGCTTTACCGCCCCTGACAGACATTTTGTTCGGATGTATCGAGGAACGGCGCAAACGGGCAACCGACGTAGCGCAGACGCACACCCGCAGACGGATTGGCAACCTGCACGACAAGTTGGTCCGACCGCATTGCGAACGGCGCGTTTCCAACGCCATTACCGATCCGGGCGCCGCCATTATTGGTGCCGAGAAACGCAATCATATCATCCTGATCAATGCCGTCCCCCGAAATCCCGATGGCACCAACAAGCATATTTCCGCGATAGATGGGAACCGACCCTGGGAAAATTTGGATGCCATTCTGCAACCGGTTTTGCATTCCGGCGACCGCAGGAGATTGTGTGCAACGCGGTGGAGTGTCTGTGGCGTTAAGTCCCAAAGACAGCGCCTGATCGAGAATGAAGACCACATGCTGCACCACATTGTCGAAAATCAGCTCGGACTGGATGCCGGTATTGAACGGATTGAAATCCGCAATTCCGGGCGAAAACGCCCCCGGCCCGCGCCTGACTTCGCCATCGGGAAAATATGGTCGCGCAATGTTGCCAATCGCGCGGTTGGTCCACGCGGTTTGCCCTGTAAAGACGTTGGGATCGTTAAAGAATGTTCTGGCGATAGTGATCCGGTTGCGCACTTCGGGGGTCGCATTCGCGGCAAGTTCGGCGGCTGCGCGTGGATGGGAAAAGAAATTGGCCGTGCGCGCCTTTTGCAGCGACACATCAATGCCGAATATCGGCGCATCGGGTGAGCGCACGACACCGAGCACCGATCCGAATGTGTCGATAACGCTGAGCGACACTTCGGCGCGACTATCGAGCGGTCGCCGGATCTGCGCCCGCGCCCGCGTCATGATCACAAACGCCTCTTCGAGAACCGCGCGCGCCTCTGCGGCCGTTAGCGGCTGCGCGACTGCCGAACCGTCTGTCGCCGCACGGATCGGGAAGCGATTATTGCCAGCCCCGTCGCTCAGTACAAAAATGTCACGATTGGCATATTCTGCGGGTGTGGAAGGCCTGATGCCCGAGGCTTCGGTGCCATAGACCGTGCCGGGGATGATCGTGGCGTTCGAATATCCGGGCAACCCCAACAACATCCCCGCCGACCCATTGATCGACGCGAAGCTCGGCGAATTAGCCGCCTTGAACCCATCGGGCAGCGCATCGGAATAACGGAGCGACGTGCCATCGACCGTGATCCGGTTTGCGCGGATCGCTTCAGGGGCATCGAACCCTCTTGTCCCGGCGAGCGCGATAAACTCATCGTCTTCATTGTCGACGTCAAGAATGTTCGGGTCGAACCCGTATAGGCCATCCGAAATGACCCCGACCCCGCCAACAATCACACCATTCTTGTAAAGCGGGAACCCGCCGGCATCAGCTGACAGCCCGAGCGGCGTGCGCTTCGGCCCGATCAGGGCAGGGCTGTTCGACACCGCCTGTGTTGCCGCATTGACGAACGTGCTGCCACCTGCGGGATTGAACCGCGCGACCAGATCAGAACATGGCAGCGAACTGAACTGTACGCCGTAAAGCGGTCCGCTCTCAAGCCCGACGGCTGCGGGAGAGGGCGGAAAATGCTCTTGCACGATCTGACTGGCGGTCCGGGTGGAAAAGGCATTGCCGCCCGATGAGAGATACGCACCGCTTACCGCTTTTGCGATCGCAGCGGCGGCCCCGGCGGCGGCTGGCAATGGCTGATTGTTGAACTGCAAGCCTCGCAGATCGCGTTGCGTCGGAGTTCGACCGGCATTGATCGGGATGTTGAAACTGCCAGTAGTAAGTGCACCGTTCGTTGCAAACAGCCCAAGGACGTTTCCAACCCGATCGACAACCGCAATGAAGGCGGGGCGATTGCGCGCCTGCGCTTCACCAACTGCCTGCGCAATGACTTGCTGAACGTCGGTCACGCTCAGCGATTCAGCGGCGGGAACCTGAAAAAATGTCGAAGGCGAAGTTGGGGGCGGGGGCGGCGTCACGACAGGCGTCGTGCTTCCCCCGTTACCACCACCGCCACCACAGCCGCTCAGCGCGAGCGCTGCTGCCGAAACGCACGCAATTGTCGATTTGAAACGCATCAACGCAACGTCCTGATTGTGCGCACAGCCCCGCCAAGTGCACGTCTGAATTCCATAGGCTTATACCCATTGGGGTCGCGTACTGCCGCATAAGCGCGGTTGATGTCGGTGCGAATCCCAGCCGCTGCCGCCTGCGTCACCTGGCCTGAATTGACGAGTGAGTTGAGCAGAGTGTCGGTGGCCATCACAGCCTGGACGCTGCCGGCATAATCGGTGAACCGCGATGCAATCGCCTCGCTCGCGATCAGATCCATCACGGCAAAGGTCTTGGTGCGATCGAACTGGGTGCTGGAAAATGCTGATGCCAGCGCTGTTGCCGATGTCCGCAGCTTGCCTGCGGCGACCACCGCACTTTGCCGGTCTCGCGCGATTGCCGCATGGAAAGCGCGGGCATCGGTCTCATACCGTTGCGCAAGCGCCGGTGCGACAACCCGTGCTGCTGCCGACAACATGATCATGTTTTCATCATTGAACGGCGGCATTCCGACCGGGATAGGTCGTGCTGGGTTGTCGATTGTCGATGCCTGAAACTTTTGATCGTCGTAAATCCGCCGGTGGCAGCTATGACAATCGAAGAAGTAAAACTCGGGGAAGGCACCTTCTGCACCCAGCCCGGCATTTTGATAAAGCGCCAATTGCCGATCGACCGCCATCGCCTGTCCAACCGCCCAGAATCGCATTCCGTTCGTTTTTCCTTTCCGGCGCACCGTGATGTAATCGGTGTCTTCGTTGTGATGCTGCTGAAGCGTCGAAAACAGGTCGAGCTCGAACGCGATGCGCGGGTGACCAGCACCCATGATCCGGTGGTTGACAAACTGGTTTCCGTCGGCGGACCCGAAATGGCAATCGAGGCACACCGCCGCCCGCGTTTGCGGGTTGCTGAGATTGACGAGGCCATTGCGTAACGATTCGGCGCGGTTGCCGGTTTTGTGTGGCGCGACCCAATTTGCCGACCCGCCATGGCATGCCTCGCACCCGACGCCGTCGCTTGTCTTGAACAATGGCCCGCGCGATGCCGCAGGGTCCGAATGGCAGCCGAGGCACATCGGGGCGTTTTCGGCAGCCCCTATGCCAAGCCGCTTGGCGATTTGCTGGCTGCGTGGCTCCCTCAAAATCGCATACGCACGACTATGCGCCCCTCCAGGCGAAGAGGCTTCCTGCCAGATCATGATTTCATCTTGCCGAACAACCGCGCCATCCGGCTGAGAGCGACCATGACACGTTGATCCGCCGCACGACGCAACGCCGAGATGCGCAGCGTCGTTAGGCAAAGCGGCTTGGGCGGGTGTCGATGGCGCAAAACCGCTTGTGGCAAGCGCCGCAAGCGCCATGCAGATGCAGAACAGCGCGGCACACAGGCTGGCCCGCCGTTCACGCCAAAGAGCGATCATATATGTCTGCACCGCTATCCCCCGTCCGGCAAATTGCCGCCTGACGCTAAAACCCATACTGCGATGCGACCGTGTTCTATTTTGATCGGAGTTTACGGGCTTTGCCGCCGCTGGCAAGCCGCGATTTGGCCCTGCCGCCAAGATTTTGGTGTGCCGAACCGCACAAATGCGCGATTTGTGTTATTTGCACCACATATGGTTAATCGCGTCTCCGGATCACCAGATTGCGGATTTCGCTCATATCTTCCATCGCAAACCGAACGCCCTCGCGGCCCAGGCCCGAATCCTTGACTCCGCCATAAGGCATGTTGTCGACGCGATACGACGAAACTTCGTTGACGCAGATGCCGCCGACGTCGAGATGGTCCCACGCTTCGAGCACCTTGTGGATATCGTTGGTGAATAGCCCGGCCTGAAGCCCGAACTTGCTGTCATTCACCTCATCGAGCGCGGCCTTCCAATCGGTGAACTTCGACAGGATCACGACCGGGCCGAACGCCTCTTCCCGATACAGGTCCGAATCGTGCGAGCAGCCTTCGAGCAATGTCGCCTCAAGCATGTTGCCCTCGCAGCTGCCACCGGCCAGCAGCGTTGCCCCGCCCGACACTGCGGCATCGATCCAGGATTTGAGCCGTGCCGCTTCCTTGACTGAGATCATCGGTCCGATGAAGGTGTCGCGATTCTTGGGGTCGCCCGAAATCAGCGACCTGACCTTGGCGGTGAGCATGTCGCGGAAGCGGTCGTAAATTTCGGCATGGATGATCACGCGTTGGACGTGGATGCAGCTTTGCCCTGACTGATAATAACCGCCGAACACAATCCACGCGAGCGCATGGTCAAGATCGGCATCCTTGTCGACGACCACTGCCGCATTGCCGCCGAGTTCGAGGACGACCTTTTTCTTCCCCGCCTTTGCCTTCAGATCCCAGCCGACGCCTGGTGAGCCGGTGAAGCTAAGCAGCTTCAACCGCTCATCGGTGGTGAACAGATCGGACCCTGAGCGCGCTGCAGGCAGGATCGAAAACGCGCCTTCGGGCAAGTCGGTCTCGGCAAGCACTTCGCCCATGATGATCGCGCCAAGCGGCGTCATGCTCGCCGGCTTCATTACGAACGAACAGCCAATGGCGATCGCAGGCGCGATCTTGTGCGCAGCAAGATTGAGCGGGAAATTAAATGGCGAAATGAAACTGCACGGCCCGATCGGCACGCGTTTCCACATCCCCATATAGCCTTTGGCGCGCGCCGAAATGTCGAGAGGCTGCACTTCGCCATAATTGCGCGTGGATTCCTCGGCGGCGATCTTGAACGTATCGATCAACCGGGTGACTTCTCCTTCGGCATCGGCGATCGGCTTCCCGGCTTCGACACACAGCGCATAGGCAAGCTCGTCGAAGCGCTCACGAAACCGGGTGACGCAATGTTCAAGGACCGCCTGCCGCTCAAAGCTCGCCATTCGCGCCATGGGCTCTGCTGCACGGACAGCGCCCGCAATTGCCTCATCAATCACATCGGGCGTAGCGAGCGCACAGCGGAACGCGATTTCGCCGGTGAACTTGTCGGTCACCTCGAGATCGGTATTGGGCTGCGCCGCCTTGTTGTTGAGGTAAAGCGGGTAGGTGTCTTTCAACATGGCTAAACCTTCGCCGCCAGTTCCTTGATGTCGCGGTTCAGGATTTTGTCGTTATCGACATAATCGACGGGGCAGTCGATCAGATGAACCCCCGGCGTATCGCGGCAGTGCGCGATCAGCTCCTTCAGATGCGCGGCACTTTCAACGCGATGGCCGTGCGCGCCGTAGCTTTCGGCATATTTGACGAAATCTGGGTTGCCATAGGTCAGCCCCCAATCCTCGAACCCCATATTGGCCTGTTTCCAGCGGATCATGCCATAGCTGTTGTC
>JANPIQ010000287.1:0-3603 GCA_031425075.1 Sphingomonadales bacterium | reverse complement strand
CAGAGTTCAAAGCAAAGAAGAAGAACACCAAAGCTGCCAAACGAGATCTGCTAGCTAACCCGCCACCACCCCTCCCACCCGGGAGGGACTCCTTCGTTAGAATGTAACCATGGCGAGTGCTCAGCGTCAAGGTGGTCCGTGGTCGCCACCTACCGACGCTGCTTCTTCCGACCATCCCCCCTCATCCAATCTGGATGTGGAGGGAATTACTGATTATACAAATGAAACAAATTATTACGGCGACCTGCTCGAACCTAAACAGAAGAACGTTTTTCGCGGCATCTCTGTCCAAGTCGGGGGCTTGCCCACCGATCCCAATGACCCCAAGTATGAAACCTTTATTCAGGCTGTCCTTGACCATGATGTGGATGTTGTTGCTATTCAAGAAGTGGGGATTAACTTCAACTATGCTGGAGTCAACGGCCAATGGAAAAAACGCCTTGGATGGAACACCTGGCTCAACTCTCATAGCAGTAAAACTGTCAATGCCTGGAATGCAACTGATCATGTCAAGGGTACCAGGCAATTTGGTGGAGTGGCACTACTTGCTCTTGGCGAAACCTCCTTCTATGCGGCAGGATCTGGAATTGACCCCAAGAAATTGGGCCGTTGGTGCTGGACCCGCTACAGAGGCAAAGCCAACACCTACTTCCGGGTGGTCTCCTTCTATCGCCCGTGCTTCGATGGCCCTTCCGGTGAAAGAACTGTCTCTTCAGTCCAACGGCGGTGCCTCCAAGACGCTGACGACATTAGGGCCCCAAGACAGGCATTCCTCGAAGATTTTCGAGCTGAGATCCTATCCTGGCTAACAACTGGCGATGCTCTCGTCCTCTGTGGAGATATCAATCAAGATATCCTTGGTAACGAGATCACTTCCTTCTTTGAGGATCTAGGATTGCGGCACCTCATCTTTTCCAAACATGATCCTGCCTCTGCACCTCCCACCTATGTTCACCGAAAGTCTAATGTTGCCGTGGATGGCATTTGGGCCTCCCCCGGGTTAGACCTACTCCGTGGTGGCTACCTCCCTGCCAGATCCTTCCCTGCTGACCACCTCTCCATCTGGTTTGAACTCTCCTACCACCAGGCCTTCGGCCACCACCTCCCCCCAATTTCCAACCCACAGGCACGACGCCTCCAGCTCCGCGATCCTAGATGCGTCTCCAGGTACAACAAGCTCCTGAAGAAACTCCTCCTGAAACACAAGCTCCCCCATCGCCAGTCAGCTCTGGAGGCTGCAGTGGCGTCCCAATCTCGGCTGACTCACCAGTACTACTTAACCAAAGAGCAACAAGAAGAAGCCTGGGCGATAGATATCCTCTCCGCTCAATGCCAACTCCTTGCTGAAGAGAAGTGTCGTAAACTGCACATGGGCGGGGTCCTGTTTTCCGCTGACACCATGCTTCCCCGGTTCCAAGTTGCCTTCTGGCACATTGCTTTATCCCGTCGGAGAGGCGAGAAAGTTTCCACTCGTCAGTGGGCTAGGTTCAAGAAGAAAGCTGCAATCTCCCAAGACACCCACAGCATGACCATCGATGAAATGAAAGCCGCGTTATCCCATGCCTACACCACCTACAAAGCTGCCCGAAAACACCATGAAGCCAATCGCCTCAAATTTATTGACACATTCCCTCCCAAGCATCGCGATCGCATTCTTCGCACTGAGGAAGCCCGACGCAAGGGACGAATCAGTAAAATGATCTCTGGGAAAACTCAAGGCCACGGAGTCATCAATGTCCAACGCTCTGACATGGTTGATGGGACCGAGGTTCTCACTGAATGCATCACTCCAGAACAAATGAATACCACTCTCCTTTCAGTCAATTCCTCCAAGTACCAACAATGTAACCACTCCCCATTCCTCCAAGAACCTCTGTTGTCTGAGTTTGGATACTTGGGTGACTCCCCCAATACGGATGCTGTGTTGGACGGTACTTATGTCCCTCCACCTGGTACTGACTACTATGCTTCCTTGCTCCTCCACCACATGCAGCGCCCACCTGACATGCCCTCCACTCCCCAATGCCCACAGCTCGTTAGCACCCAAGATCATGTGGCCTGTTGGAAACGAGCCAAGGAGTACACCTCCTCCGGCATATCTGGCCTGCACTTTGGGATGTTCAAGGCACAGAGCAAGGACCCTGACCTGGCTGCCTTCGACGCCTCCCGTCGAAGTGTCATCTACTGCACTGGTTCCTACTACCCTCGATGGAATACAGGCATTGATGTCATGCTCTTGAAAGCTTCTGGCAGCACTCTGGCCCACAAACTGCGCACAATCCTCCTCCTGGAGGCTGACTTCAATATGAACTGCAAGAAGCTGGGACGAGAAGGAATGTGGTCTGCGGAGAAGCACGGCTGTGTTGCTCGGGAACAAGGCGGCGGACGACGCGATCACAAGCCTGCCGAAACTAGTCTGAACCTTGTCCTCATGAACGACGACTCTCGTTCCAAGCGCAAAGCTATGGCGATCTGCTCCAATGATGCCAAAGGTTGCTTTGACAGAATCGTTCACTCTGTGGCATTCATCTGTCTTCGGCGATTTGGCATTCCTCGCCCTCCTCTCCTCTCTATGTTTCAAGTCATCCAGAATCTGACTCACCACATTCGGACAGCCTTTGGCAATTCTACCCAAACCTATGGCCCTAACTCCCATGCTGGCATCCATCCAAACCAAGGCATCCTGCAGGGCAACGGTGCCGCTGGCACCACTTGGACTGCAGTCAGCTCTGTCATCATTGCTGCCATGAAGAGTCAAGGCTACGGCTACTCCTCTTGGTCTGCCATTAGTGCTGCTGTCATTGAGACAGTCTGCTCCGCCTTTGTTGACGACACGGACTTAGTCCACTCTGGATCTTCCAACTCCACCTCAAGCCCTGAGATCCTCGGCGAACTCCAATCTGTCTTGGACACCTGGGACGGCCTCCTACGTGCCTCTGGCGGTGCCCTCGAACAGACAAAGAGCTACTGGTACCTTGTAGACTATGAACGGCGGCAAGGCAAATGGTGCTACAAGTCCCTCTCCACCACCCCTGGCGAACTCTTATTGTACAACGATGACACTCAGGCACGAGAACCCATCCCTCGCCTGTCGGTGCACTCTGCCAAACAGGCCCTTGGAATTATGTCCCGACCGGATGGCAAGATGTTCGATGAAGTGAAGCTCCTCCGACAGAAAGCCACCACATGGGCCGACAGCCTACGCTCTCACCGCATCCGCAAAAATGATGCCTGGTACTGTGTCAACACCTCCATCTTGCGAACAATCGAATACCCTTTAGTTGCTCTAACTTTGTCACGCAAGCAGTGTGCTCACATCATGGCTCCTATCCTCAAAGAACTCTTGGCTACTATAAAAGTACAGCGCAACATGGCCCGGGTCCTGGTTTACGGCCCCCATCGGTATGAATGCCTCGGCATCAACGATCCATGGGCAGTCAAAACGATCCTCCATCTCCAGTGCATTCTCCGCCACTGCTCCAGGGGCACAGTCACCAGCATGTGGCTCCATGCCAACATGGAAAATCTCACTTTAGAACTTGGCTCTGGTACCCCTTTCTGGCAGCTTGATTTTGACAGTTGGCACCACCTGGCTACTCCTGG
>JANPIQ010000286.1:0-4488 GCA_031425075.1 Sphingomonadales bacterium | reverse complement strand
CTGAAATCCTTTACCGCGCGGCGCGGAAAACTAGGCACCGGCGGAACCATCCGAAGGGATTCCTTGAACGCATATTCGGTCAGCGTCAGCTCGTTCAGCTTTTCATAAGGCAGCATATCGCCGTTGACGCCCAGCCCCTGCATCTCAACACGCAGCTTTTCCTGCCATTCGGGATGCCGCCCCAGCATCATGACGAGCGACGTCGCCGACGATGTTATCGTATCATGCGCCGCCATCATCAGAAAATTCATGTGATCGATAATCACGTCATCGGCCAGCAGCTTTCCGTCATCGCCCGTTGCGCGGCAGATCTGGCTGAACATGTCCTGCGCATCGCCGTTGCGGCGCTTGGGAATTTCGCGACCGAAAAATTCGATCAAATATTTGCGGCCGGCCACGCCCTTGCCCATCTTGGTGCCGGGTATAGGCACACGGACGATGCCAACCGATGCCTTGACCATATCGACGAATGCCTGATTGATCTTTTCAGCTTCAGGTCCCCATGGCAGCCCAAGGAACGACACCGCCGCCAGATCAAGCGTCAGCTGCTTGATCGCAGGATAGAAGGCAAAACTTTTCCCCTGCCACTGCGCCATCCGCGCCGCAATTCCATCATTGAGCGCATCATTGTAAAGCCGCATCGGTTCAGGCTTGAACGCCACCGACAATGTCTTGCGATCGGCGCGGTGGTGTTCGAAATCGAGCAGCATCAGCCCGCGCGGGAACAGCAGGTTGAGCACCGGCCCCCAGCCCTGCTCGCTCGAGAATACCTTGTCGCGATCGAACATGACCAGTTCGTTCGCCTCGGGCCCGAGCAGCGCGACATTGCGCCCGCCAAAGCTGTGGTTGCGATAGATCGGTCCGTATTTGGCATACATACGGCGCTGAAACGCAGGCAGATCGCGCAACTGTTCGAACGAATTGCCGATGATCGGCCAGCCATCGTCTCCTGGCAATGCGTCCGTCGCCGTATCAGGCAGCACCGGCAGCCAGTGCGGATTGGCTTTGTGAGTATGCGCGTAGGCCATCTGTATCACACCTGCATTGGATTGCTGACAATGGTGTGAATAGGGGTATGTCTTGCCGCCATCAAGCATCTAGCCGTCGGGGATGATTATCCCGAAACTGTCATGGTCTAGGCGAAGGCGAGCGAGCGCGTTCCCACAGCCATCGCGAGCCGCGTCGGGCCAACCGGATTGACGAACATTCCGGTGATCTGACCATCGGCGGCGCCCGTCACGCGCGCCAGCATCGCACCGGCACCCGGCAACCGCAGACGCACCAGCGCGCCTATCGGATAATCATCGCTGCTGTCGGCGGCAAAGCCCTGCTCGGTAAGCGATCGGATCACGATATTGCGGCCGTGATAAGCAGCGGCGGGTGAATGTGGAACAAAGCTTACAGGCCCTGAACCCTTGGCTGTTCCACCACAATTCTGCATAGCCAGACGCGCCGCAATGTGCATAAAATTGACCCGCTCCCCCCGGTTGACCCGGGACTGTAACTTGTCGGCCATCGCTTGACCGATTCGTCACGCGTTCCAACTATCCGAAAGAACTGAACATTCGGTTATCACGAGTCAAGTTATCCACATTCGGTCTATCGCGGCACAGCAATTGCTGATCGCTGCCAAGGTCGCTATCTGATCCTCCCGCATTGATCAGGAGTCGCGCATGGCATGGGGTAACAAATCTTCGGACGGCCCCGCCCCGCGCAGTGGCACCGGCACCTTGTCGTTTATCGGCAGCGAAGTGACGGTGCGCGGCAACATCAGCGGCGATGGCGATATCCATCTTGATGGCACGATCGAAGGCGATCTTGTGTGCAACGCGCTGATTTTGGGCTCAGGCGGCCGGATCCGCGGCAATATCAGCGCATCCAAGGCAACGCTTGGCGGCACCGTCGAAGGCACGGTCGATGCGCGCGTTCTGACCGTGGAAAAGTCCGCGCGGGTGCAGGGCGATCTTGCCTATGAAAGCGTGACGATCGAAACAGGCGCGCAGGTCGATGGCCGGTTGACGCAGCGCGGCGGCGATATGGGGCTCAAACTGGTGGCCGGCGGCGACTGACATGGCAATACCGATCGAACGCGTACCAACGCTCTCGCTGGCCAAAGCGGCGGGCGATCCCCAGTCGTTTGCGGCGGCAATCGGCCACAGCTTCGAGACATTCGGGTTTGCCGTTGTCACCGATCATGGCATCGATCCCGCGCTGATCGCGCGCGGCTGGGGCAAAACACGCGAGTTTTTCGCGCTGCCTGTCGAAACCAAGCTGAACTACGACGCCAAGGCCAATGCAGGTCAGCGGGGCTACACCGCATTCGGCGTGGAAATTGCCAAGGACGCGGACCGGCACGACCTCAAGGAATTCTGGCATGTCGGCCGCGATTTGCCGCCTGGGCACAGGTTCCGCGATCACATGCCCGATAATGTCTGGCCAGCCGAAATTTGCGGGTTCCACGAAGCGTTATCTTCGCTTTACGCGGCATTCGATCAGGCAGGCGCGCAGATCCTGTCGGCGATAGCCCGGCATCTGGGGCTTGCGCCTGACTGGTTCGATCCGGCGATCACCAGTGGCAATTCGGTGCTGCGTCTGCTCCATTATCCCCCGATCCCCGAAGATGCCGATGGCATCCGCGCGGGCGCGCACGAAGATATCAATGCAATCACGCTGCTGCTTGGCGCAGAAGAAGCCGGGCTCGAACTACTGACCCGCAACGGGGACTGGTTGCCGGTCGACGTGCCCGGTGGCGCGATGGTCATCAACATCGGCGATATGCTCCAGCGGCTGACCAACCACCGGCTGCCCTCAACCACACACCGCGTGATTAATCCCCCGCGCGAACGCCGCCATCTGCCGCGCTATTCGATGCCGTTTTTCCTGCATTTCGCGAGCGATTTCGTGATCCAAACGCTGCCCGGCTGCATCGATGCCGTACACCCCGATCGCTATCCCGAACCCATCACGGCCGACGCCTATCTGCAGCAACGGCTCATCGAGATCGGGTTGAAAGCCGGTTAAGCGATTGTCCCTTGTATCAGAACGGCATCCATTTCGATTTTTCGCTGAACTTCATATAACCGATATTCGCCCCCAGCCGGACGCCAACGCCTAGCCGGATCGGAATGATCGCCACATCGCCGCGCCGCATATATGTCGCGGAGAATCCGCCGACGAAATAGGCGCGGCCCTCGACCTGCGGGTAGCGACGATACAGATCCTGACTGTCATACAGGTTATAGACCAGCACGAAGGTATTGGCCGCATCGCCCCCGATATCGAAACCAAGCGACGGGCCCGTCCAGTACACAGGGCGCTGGCCTTCGACGGTGTGCGACAATGTGCCCGATCCATAACGCAGGCCGACCAAAAGCGCAGCCGAGGCTTCGCGCCCGGCAATATAAGCGTTGGGTTCGCCTTGATCCTTCAGGATTTTCTCGACGATTTCGGCAAGACCCTTTGCGCCTTTGCCGAACACGTTTTCAGCAGCACCGATCACATCGTCCTTGCGATAAGTGGTCGTCGGCGGCACCGGATCGACTACAGGCGTCGCAGCAGTCGACCCAGCTGCGGGAATGTCGGCTGCGACATCATTGGGCCCGGTTCCAGGATCGACCGGAACCGTTTCGTTCGCACCAGCTTGCTGAGACGACGCCGGCACCTCGTCGGCTGCCAGCGCGGCGTCGGGATCGACGCTGCGAACCTGCGCGTGAAGCGGCGAAACCGCGAGTGCGACGAGCCCGAAACCGAGCAGGATACGATGCAATGTCTGTCTCATAAGTCCCTCCGGCGCGGCGCGGCGCATATGCTGCAGACGAGAATCGGCATCGCAGCGCCTGGCAATCCCCCACACGGCCAACCGAGTCCTATCCGCGCCAGTCCGAAGCTGCGGCAATCTTAAAGACGGAGGTTGATCGCCTTAACGCCCGCAGCTATAGCCGAGCTCAGCCAAAGACTTGACTGCTTCCGGAGACGTGGGTGAGTGGCTGAAACCAACGGTTTGCTAAACCGTCGTACTGGTAAATCCGGTACCGAGGGTTCGAATCCCTCCGTCTCCGCCAACTCTTTTGGTTTCTTCATGTGTTGGAGCGAACCATTTCGGTTACTCCCGCGGTTCCGGGACATTCTGCGGAATAGGGGGACCGAGAGAGGACCGGGTTCACCGCTCTCCGGCCCTTATTCTAAGATCATTCTCTCAGAGGTGATTCGCCAGTACCGCTTGGTCCGACGAGCAGGCGATAGGGCTATCCCGCTAGGCCCAGCATTGCCCGCTGTGCGGGCCATGCGATCGGCAGGTCGTGTCGGCGCGCCAGAGTGTCGGCGGTGATTGCCAGTGGCGCGGTGCCTTCAAGCAGGGCATGAGTGATATCGGGTGCGAGGAACGCAAGCCGAAGAATGCGCGCCACATAGGAACGTGTCACGCCGTGGCGCGCGCCGAGGCTGCTGACGGTAAGCTCGGAATCGCGCATCAGCTCGTCCTTCCATCCT
>JANPIQ010000285.1:0-1556 GCA_031425075.1 Sphingomonadales bacterium | reverse complement strand
AACAGGGCGATCACGGCAATGATAAGCAGCAAGATCGCGATCCTGCCAATCTTTTGCCGCGTCATCGCGCGATTTTGCCGATCATGGCGAACGCTGCAAGCGACGCGATTACTGCCGACCCGAGATTGTTGTCGCGCGCGACCATTATGCCGATCTCCTTACAGGGTTGAATGCAATTCGCGCGGCCACCGGTTCTGGTTACGCTGGAGCGAATGCGCGGCGATTTAGCAATCCGGTCGCCGCAATGACGATCAAGATGGCGGCGAGGTGCATCGCCAGATCGATGAACGTCACGGCGAAGGGGTGGAAGAAGAACAGAATGAACGCGCTGCTCGCGGCGACACCCAGGCCGCCGAGTAAAGCGACAGGCAGTGGATCGATCGGCTTCGCCCGCGCCAGCCGCCAGACGAGCAGCGGTGCAAGCACCGCGCTGGTGGCGAGGATGAACACCAAGCAATGCATGCTTTCTCCAAATTCCCAGCCAGTCCCGTCTTGGCGCAGGAAATCGTCGTAGCAGCCGAGGCCGCTAAGCAGCAGCCAGACAGCAAAAGAAGGGATTGGCGCGGCGGCCCAGCGCTTCGAACGGCCCGGGATCGACAGGAAGAAGGCGGCGACGATTGCAACCACGCCGGTCGCCAGCATCGCCGCCATCTCGAGCGCAAGCAATATCTCGCGACCGGCGTAGCGCCGCCGCAATTCCCCCAGATCGCCGAACATGAAGATCGCCAGCCCGGCGACGGCCGCGATCGCCGCCACCGCCAGCAACCCGCGCAGCGCCGGCGCGCGCAGCGGACGCACCGGGCGCACGCCGGCCGCGAGCTGGTCGATCAAATTGTAAGTTCGCGGTCGGTTCATTCGGATCGATCCTTGTCCGCGATAAGTCGCAGTTTCTTCATCGCGCGATGGATGTTGACCTTGAGCGAGGCGACCGACTGGCCCGAGGCAAGCGATGCTTCTGCAAGAGTCATTTCCTTTATCTTGACCAACTCGATCGCCTCCTGCTGGCCGCGCGACAGCCCTTCGGTCATCCGCGCCAGCGTGCGCGCGGAATCCGCATCCACCGGTTCATTCGCTTCGGGGTCGGCAAAGGTTTCAAAGGCGGTCTGGTTATACACTTCCTGTCGCCCGATTCGGCCGCGCTTGCGAGTCGCGTCGATCGATCGGCGGACGGCGATCGCGGCCAGCCACGGCTCGACGGCACGGCCCGGCTGATAGGTATGCCGGACGCGATGGACGGTCAGCAGCACGTCCTGCACGACATCGTCGGCCATATCCTCGGACCAGCATCGGCGGCGGGCGATGGCGCGGACGAACGGAACGATCGCGTTGAGGAATGAGCGATAAGCGTCGCCGTCCCCGCGCTGCGCGGCGGCGAGAAGATCGCCCCACCCTTTGTCGCGTGCATCGTTGCCGGCTGCCGTCACGTATCTCTCCCGGCTGTTCGTGTAACCTCATTACTCGCCCAGCCGAAATAGACTTCGACAGGATTAGCGGAGCGACGCATGACGGAGACGATGATGAGCAAGCGGACCTTCCTCGGGAGCGCCGCAGCCCTG
>JANPIQ010000284.1:0-2546 GCA_031425075.1 Sphingomonadales bacterium | reverse complement strand
GTTCGCCGAACAGACGCTTGCGGTGTATCGGCATGTGCTGGAGATGCGAGCAGGCCGATGATCGTCCGAACGGCCTTGCGCTGAACCGACAGCGACACAAGCAGGACGAGATTCAAAACGACGATCTGATACACCATGTGATACAGGGGTGTCGTGGCGATCATCGAAATGCCGAGGGTGATCGTGCGGTGATTGGCCCCCAGCAGCGACGCCGCTTTCAAGGGCGTTGTGAAGGTCTGCCGAATGATCGCGCGCGCAGCATCCAAGTGCGCGGGATCGCGACGGGCGGTGGCAAGCGCGTCCTCGATTGCGTGTTCGTGCGAAGACAGCCGTTTGGCCAGCGCAAGATATCCCGATTTGATCACCCCCATCAGGCTGTGCTTGTCGAAATCTGCGCGCGCTGTGTTCATCCACGGCACGCCATACACCCACCATTGGTATTGGCGTCGCTGGACTTCGTAATGGTTGACCTGGATGATGTGGCTGGCACCCGAAAGCACCAGGATCACCCAGGCCCAAGAGCCAATCTCGCGCGCCATCAGCGCGCCCAGTGTCAGATACAGGAAGATGTGGCTCGAATAATCGCACATTCCATCGATCAGCTCGCCGCGAACGCTGCTGCGGCCTGTGATCCGGGCAAGATCGCCATCGGCCCCATCGATAACATGCCACGTCATATGAAGCATCAGCCCGATCAGCGCCGGAAGCGGCCAACCCGGCTGTATATAAACCAGCGTCGCTGCGACCACGAACAAGGCACCGGCCACCGACACCATATTGGGAGTTACGAAGGTGCCCGCCAGCGCCAGCGCCAGCTTGCGCGCAAGCGGGTGGTAGACATGCCGGTTCAGCCCATCGTGCAGCTCGCGCGGCCGCGTACCCGTCACGTGCGGAGATGCATTATCGGCATTATGCGCTGTCATTGAACGGACCTGTACATCGCGGTGTTAAACCCGGCAGCTTGTCAAAATTCAACCTTCGTTTATGGGGCGTCCGCGCGGCGAGGGCGTTCGACCCGTCCCATGTTCCACACGATAAGCGAAGCGGATCACTTTCGACATGGCGCGGATCGTCCTCTTCTTTGCTGAACCGGCCTTGGCTAATTGTCTAGTGGCCGGCATTCCTGCAGCGGCGCGCGCCCTTCGCGAAGTGGCGGTAGCACGCGATGATTGTCCGGACATAGCCGAATGTCTGCTCTGGGCGGGTCCAGATTGGTCGCCAGACGATTGGTGCCGCGCAGAACTTGATCGTTTGGGGCAGGGGCTCGCCTTCACGATCGTTTCCAGCGCTCCAGAACTTGGTGCCGGTGAACGGGTCGTCTCCGGGAACCAGCTTGTTGCGGCAAGCGACATTGTGCGGGGGATGTCGGGCAGTGCCGGAAGTGTCGCCGGGATTTATCTCGATCTTGCGACGGCCTCGAACGCCGATTCGGCTGTACCGCTTGCGCAGCGGATCGACTGCCTCCGCGCAAAAGGCAGAGCGATTGTCGCTGCAACCGGGAAAACCGGCGATGGGCCGGTGTCGCGCTTTCTCAATCGCCCGGTTTCGCAGGCGATCAGCCGATTGCTGCTCAACTTTCCTGGAATCACGCCGTTTGTGGCGACATGCGGCACCGTAGCAATAGCGGTCGCAATGACGCTTTTCCTGTTTCTGGGCGGCGCACAAGGGCTCGTATGGGGCGGGCTGTTGTTTCACGCCGCCTCTGTGTTCGACGGTGTCGACGGAGAAATTGCGCGCGCCACATTTCGGTCCTCGCTCCAAGGCGCCCGGCTCGACAGCATGACCGATGCCGGAACGAACGTGGCCTTCATCGCCGGATTGTCATTCAATGTGGGACAGCGGGGTGAGACGACTGCCGCACTGCTCGGATATGTGGCGGTCGCGCTGCTCGGTCTGGGGCTCTACATGCTCGGGCAACGGGCCAAGGCACGCGATGCCGCGTTCGGGTTCAACGCGGTCAAAGACAAGTTCAATGCCCGCCGCTCTCCTGCGCTGACCATGATCGCGCAGATCGCGGCGCGAGACTTTTTCGCCTTCGCATTTGCCGTCAGCGTGGTGATCGGTCTCGCTGTGGAAACGCTGCTCATCTTCGCGTTCGGCGCGGTCGTCTGGTTCATCGTCATTTCGATCACGCTGCTGCGCACCCGATCAGAAATCGCCCGATAACGCCAATGTATAGCGCCGCGATCCGTTCGGAATGAAGAAGCCGCTGCCGCCAACGCTGTAGCCGAACGTGTTAAAGATGTTGTTCACGGTGAAACGGAGCAGCGCGGACGATCGCCCGATTTTGGCCTTGTAGCGCGTGCCTATACTGAAAACCGATCGCGCCGGAATGAACAGCGTGTTGGCAGCATTGGCAATACGATCGCTTGTACTTTCCATATTGGCGTTGAACGACAGCGCCTTGAGCATGGGCAGCTGATAATCGAGATTTATCGTCGTGAGTCGTTTTTGCGTGGCAACAGGCCGCCTGCCGATCAGCCCCAGATCGACTTCCTCGCCCGACACGGTTGCGTCGAGATAGACGTTGCCGGCAACAAGCGTCA
>JANPIQ010000283.1:0-2528 GCA_031425075.1 Sphingomonadales bacterium | reverse complement strand
AAGGCGTCGACCAGCTATGTCCAGCGCCAGCTCCGCGTTGGCTATAACAGCGCCGCGCGGCTGATCGAGCGGATGGAGTCTGAAGGCCTTGTCAGCCGCCCCGATCATGTCGGCAGGCGCGAAGTACTGATCGATACCGACGGGCGGCCGATTGGGTGACGCCGCTTAATCTAGAGATTCGTGCCGTGATCCGAAGTCTGTTCGCTACTCCGTGCGCGGTTGTTCTCATACCGCAGGCCGCGGCCCAAACACCTGCCGTGCCCAAGCCCGCCGCCATCACGGCAGATGGCATTCCACAGGTGCCTGCGTCTATTGCGGCATCGACGCGGCAAAAACGGCTTTGCAAGCGCCCCGAACCGGCGCATCCTTAGCCCGCATCGCACTGCGCGCGGAGGGGACAATCATGGCAACCGCATTCATGGCCGAAGCCGTCGATCCGTTCGACGTCAGCCGCCCCGAACTTTATGCCGAACATCGCTGGCACGAGCCGTTCCGCCGGCTCCGCGCCGAAGCGCCGGTGCATTATGTGCCGGAAAGCGCGTTCGGGGCGTACTGGTCGGTTTCAACCTACAAGCCGATCGTCCATGTCGAGGCGCTGCCCGATCTCTTCAGTTCGTCTTGGACCAATGGCGGCGGGATCACCATCGCCGATCGCAACCCCGATGAAAAACCGATGCCCAATTTCATCGCGATGGATCGGCCCAAACATACCGACCAGCGCCGCACCGTCGCCCCCGCCTTCACGCCGAGCGAAATGGCGCGGATGAGCACCGATATCCGCGCGCGCACCGCCGAATTGCTCGACGATCTGCCGTGGGGCAAGCGCTTCGACTGGGTCGATCGCGTCTCGATCGAACTGACCACGCAGATGCTTGCGATCCTGTTCGATTTTCCTTGGGAGGAGCGGCGCCTCCTGACTTTCTGGTCCGACTGGATCGGCGATGTCGAAGCCCGCAAGGATCCCGTGAAGCACGCCGAACGCACACGGCACGTCCACGAGATGGGGGCTTACTTCAAAGGGCTGTGGGTCGCTCGCCGCGACCAGCCGCCCACCCCCGATCTGATCTCGATTATGCTCCATTCGGATGCCATGCAGCATATGGACGATCAGGAATTCATGGGAAATCTCGGCCTTCTCATCGTCGGCGGCAATGATACCACGCGCAACACAATGTCCGGCCTCGTCTATGCGCTGAACAAATTCCCAGATCAGCGCGCGCTGCTCGAAAGCGATACTGCGCATATCCCCAACACCGTCGCCGAGGCGATCCGCTGGCAGACGCCGCTTGCGCATATGCGCCGCACCGCGCTTGCCGATGCCGAGCTTGAGGGACAGCAGATCCGCAAGGGCGACAAGGTCATTCTCTGGTACATTTCGGGCAATCGCGACGAAAGCGTGTTTGCCGATGCCGACAAGTTCCTCGTCACCCGCGAGAATGCGCGTCGGCATTTGTCGTTCGGTTATGGCATCCACCGCTGCGTCGGCGCGAGGCTGGCCGAATTGCAGATGACGATCCTGCTCGAGGAAATGGCCAAACGGCGGATGCGGGTCAACGTCGTTGAGGAACCGGTCCGCGTCGCGCAGAGTTTCGTCAACGGCTACAAGACCATGACGGTCGAACTCGATCGCTATTGACCCGGGATTAGAGGAAAACGGCGGGCATTCAGCGATTTAGGTCGTGTGTTCACAGTGCGTCGCACCGGATCGGCGCTGGTTCACAGCGCGTTCAAGCGCCACAAGATTAAGGCTACTGTAAGATGGAGTTTGTCCCGATGCGTTTCGTTTCGATTGCCCTTGTTCCTTTCGTCGCGTTTTCAGCACCCCTAGCAGCCCAGACGGGAGACCTGGCCCAAGTCAGCGCGCATTTGTTGGCAGTCACCAGCATGACCGCAAGCTTTGCGCAGACCGATCGCGCGGGAAAAACGCTCAACGGCAATTTGTCGCTCAAACGCCCCGGCAAAATCCGGTTTCAATATCAAAAGAACGTGCCGATCCTAATCGTCGCCGATGGCCGCGCGCTGACCTTCATCGATTATTCGGTCAAGCAGGTGCAAAGTTGGCCGATCCGCAATTCGCCGCTCGGCGTGCTGCTCGATCCGACCAAGGACCTGACACGGATCGGTCGTGTCGTCCCCTCGAACGATCCCCGGATCCTCGTCGTCGAAGCGCGTGATCGCAAGCGCCCCGAATATGGCACGATCTCGCTGGCGTTCGTCCGAGACGCCAGTGCGCCCGGCGGGTTGATGCTCAACGGCTGGGTTGCGCTTGATGCGCAGGGCAACCGAACGACGGTGCGGTTGAACAATCAGCGGTTCAATATCCCTGTGTCCGACGAAACGTTCCGATGGCGCGACCCGCGCCCGAACATGAAGGGTCGCTGACGGCTTCATTCATATTGGCGACAGGATGCGGGGATATAACCGGAGTTGCGTTGGCGGCCTGCCGAAATCGGGATTCCCCCCTGTTGCTCGATTTCATCTGGGCTGCGAATGCGCCAGCGTGACGAACGCCTGGTAGACCCTCGCTC
>JANPIQ010000282.1:0-33958 GCA_031425075.1 Sphingomonadales bacterium | reverse complement strand
GGGCGGATCACCTGTTCGGCGAACACGCCGCCAGTCTGTTCCATCTCCCAATTACCTGGCGTGGCCGATACCGACACCGTTTGCGGGCGCATCGCATCCCATTCGTTGAAGCGCAGCGGGCGATTGTCGATGCAGCTTGGCAGGCGGAATCCATATTCTGCGAGCGTCAGTTTCCGCCGGTGATCGCCCTTGGCCATCGCACCGACCTGCGGCACCGTCACATGGCTTTCGTCGACGAACAACAGCGCATTGTCGGGCAGATATTCGAACAGCGTCGGCGGCGGCTCTCCGGGCAGCCTCCCCGTCAAAAAGCGGCTGTAGTTCTCGATTCCGGCGCAACTGCCGGTTGCTGCGATCATTTCAAGATCGAAATTGGTGCGCTGTTCCAGCCGTTGTGCCTCGAGCAGCTTGGCTTCCCCCACGAGTTCCTTGAGCCGCTCGGTCAGTTCGAACCTGATCGCATCGGTAGCCTGTTTCATCGTCGGACCAGGCGTGACGTAATGCGAATTGGCATAAACACGGACGCTGTCCATGGTGATCGATTTCTTGCCCGTCAGCGGATCGAATTCAGCAATTTCTTCGATATCGTCACCGAAAAAGCTGATCCGCCATGCCGCATCTTCCAAATGGCTGGCGAAGATTTCAAGATTGTCTCCCCGCACGCGAAACGTGCCACGCGTGAATGCGGCATCGTTACGCTTGTATTGCAGCGCAACCAGCTTGCGGATGATTTCGCGCTGATCGACGCTCTGGCCCTTTTTGAGATCGAAAATCATCGCCGAATAAGTTTCGACCGACCCGATGCCGTAAATGCATGAGACAGACGCAATGATCAGCACGTCATCGCGTTCGAGCAGCGACCGCGTCGCCGAATGTCGCATCCGGTCGATCGCTTCGTTCACCGAGCTTTCCTTCTCGATATAGGTATCGGACCGCGGCACATAGGCTTCGGGCTGATAATAATCATAATAGCTGACGAAATATTCGACCGCATTGTTGGGAAAAAAGCTTTTGAACTCGCCATAAAGCTGCGCCGCCAGCGTCTTGTTGGGTGCCAGGATCAACGCCGGCCGCTGCACCGCCTCGATGATCTTGGCCATCGTAAACGTCTTGCCCGACCCTGTGACGCCGAGCAGCACCTGATCTTTTTCGTGTGCCGTGATGCCACTCACCAGTTCGGCAATCGCGACCGGCTGATCGCCGGCAGGTTTATATTCGGAAACAAGTTCGAACTGTTTGCCACCCATTGCTTTGGGAGGACGAACCGGCCGGTGCGGAACGAACGCTTCACCTGTTTCAGGTTCGGCAAGCGATGTGCGGATTGTGATGGACATAGCAGGAACAATAGAAGCTGCCCTGTGCGCTTACAACCGCGAGATACCGCGTTTTTGGCAAGCCAGTGCCGATAGCGGCAAGGCGGTGCGAAGAGAAGGGGCAGACGCAGTGGCAGCAAGCGCATCGCAGACGCTGAAGCGAAAATGGCATGCGCTGATGCGGCCCTTCATGCGGCACCATCGCCTGCCGTTCGCGACGAGCTGATCGTCCTCCAATTTGTGCGGCTCCGCAACCATATTCCGGTCCTGTCAATCGCATTGACGCTGACGTCGCTGGCGGGCGCGACCGCCGTAATCGGTGACTTGCCATATGTTGTGCAATTCTTGCTAGCAGCCCGACACAATCGCTGATCAGCATGGCAAGTGCGGCCCTCTTTGCCGATAAGGCCGCGCGACGAAGCGCAAGAGAGATGCGGCGAACGCCCATTGCGGCGTAATTGACACAGATGTTAGTAACTGCCACCCTCACACGATGAGCCAGCCCCGCCCCTATCGTGACGTGCGCCGCGCGCCGCTTCGTTTTCGCCCGGTCAAGGCGTTTCGCCATTTTCAAAAGCTGATCGCCGACAAGGAGGATACCGAACAGGTGTTCCACATTTCGGATTGCTTGCCCGGACGGAAGTTCGAAGCGCTCCGCTGCGAATTCTGCAGCAGCGATGCGGGGCGCGATCTGATGGCGCGCGAACACTATCTGCCCGATCTGCTCGACGATCATGACAAGCTCCTGGCGATGCCCACAGCCAGTGTGGCGCACGCCTATGTGGCGTTCATGCGTCGCGAAGGGCTGTCATCCGACGGATTGGTGCAGGAAAGCCTGAAGGCCAAACGGCCACGGTACGACGATCAGGTACAATGGTTCGGAGACCGGCTGCGCGATACCCATGACCTTATCCATGTGCTGACCGGCTATGGCCGTGATGCGCTTGGCGAACAATGTGCGCTCGGCTTTTCCAACGGGCAGTATCACGGGCTGACCGATGGTTTTCTGGCTTGGGCGGCAGGGTTCGAACTCAATCGCCGCGTGAGGGCCAACGCACCTGTGTTCGCTGCCATCCGCGAAGCGCAGCTCATGGGGCGGAAAGCCGAAAAACTGTTCGCGCAGAACATCACAGCTTTGCTTGCAGAACCCTTAGACGGTGCCCGCGCACGGATGGGCATTCACGAGCCTGTCCATTATGCACGGGCACATCGGGCTTATCGTGCGCGCGGGTTCGATCCCTATAATTTTGCTGGCGGCAGCGCGCTTGCCTGATCTTTTTGTAATCGGGTCAATCGGCTAGGCCGGTCTACCGACAGGGGGATGCGATGGGTGACGACGGGCATATCGATCCGAGCCGCGAAGCGTTCGACGCATTCAAGGCCCTGCCGCGCGACATGCCGATCCACATGCTCAATCTTTTGAGATTTCGAGATGTCGCGACATATCCCGAAGGCCATACGCACGCGCTCAGATCGCTGAGCGGCGCGCAGGCCTATGCCGAATACGGCCGGACCAGCGCACCTGTGTTCAAGCGCGTCGGCGGCAGCATCGTCTGGCGCGGGCATATGGAAGCGATGCTGATCGGACCGGCCGACACATACTGGGAAACGGCATTCATTGCCGCCTACCCCAATGCAGCGGCCTTCCTTGAGATGGTGACCGATTCTCAGTACAAGCTGGCGGTAGTCCACCGGCAGGCCGCGGTGCTGACAAGTCGATTGATCCGTTTTGCGCCGCTTCCCGATACGGGGGAAACCTTTGGATGATTGCGTTTGCGCTGGCCGCTGCCGTTGCTGCTCATCCGACCGCGCCCGCCCATGGTGTACGCATCATTGTCGATACAACCGGGCAATCGCGTGCTGCAGGCACTTCCGATCCACGCACTGCACGCGCGGCCACGCCTGACGACCCGGTGCGAATTGCTTCCGTTTCCAAAATGGCGGTGGCACTTGCGGTGTTGCGGCTGGTCGATAGGGGCAGCCTCGATCTCGATCGCGACGTATCGCACTGGCTCGGCTGGGCGGTGCGGAACCCTGCATATCCTGAAACACCGATCACGTTGCGGTTGCTGCTGTCGCACCAGTCGGGCCTGACCGACCGCGCCGATTATGCGATTCCGTTGGGTGAGACTGTACGCGAGCGATTGAGTCGTGCTGGCGCGTGGGACATCGAGCGTCAGCCGGGCAGCTATTTCCGCTACAGCAACCTCAACTTTCCCGTAATCGCCAGCGTGATGGAGGCTGCGACGGGCAACCGTTTCGACCGGCTGATGACCGAAGCGCTGTTCCGCCCCGTTGGCATAAAGGCATGCTTCAACTGGAGCGGTTGCGGCCCGCATGAGGTGACGCGCGCTGTGGTGTTGCGCGATATCACAGGCGCGATTGTTCGCGATGATCTTCAGGGGCAACCTCCACCCTGCCCGGTCGTTCCGCGCAGCGATGGCGGGTGCGACCTTGCTGGTTACGCGCCCGGGGACAATGGTGCACTATTTTCGCCCCAAGGCGGCATGCGGATTTCGGCAAGAGATCTTGCCAAGCTGGGCAAATTAATCGGCAGCCCGCGTGCCTTGCGGCGGCTCGGTATCGACGCCAAATTGCTGGCCACCCCACAATGGCGCTATGATGGCCGCAATGGCGATACCGAGAAGGGCGTGTTCTGCGCCTATGGCCTTGCCGTGCACATTCTCAATGCCAATCGCCAGCCGGGATGCAGCGACGATCTATTCGGTGATGGCACGTTGCGGATCGGCCATTCGGGCGAGGCGTATGGATTGCGTTCAGGTGTGTGGATCGATCCTGAAACGGGAACAGGCCGTGCATTTTTCGCCACTGGTCTGGCCAGCGAATTGCCATCGGGAACCAGCGCCTTCACCACCGAGGAAGAGGCAATGGCGCGGGCCAAACTACCTTAGACGCTGTTTCACTCAGATTGAAGCCCGTGACGGAGCTGATTTTGCCGCGAGACGAGCAGTGAGGAGGGAGCGATGGCATTCCATCGTGACCGACGACGTGACGACGACTCGCGACAAAAGGCGGCCCGCCGCCGTTGGCGGTCGTCGCTTCAATCCGAGTGAAACAGGTCTAGCGCATCGACCGCACCGGCGAGTTTTATGTCGCGCGCGGATAGCCCGCCTGCATCGTGCGTTGTCAGCAATATTTCGACGCGATTGTAGACGTTCGACCATTCGGGATGATGATCCTGCGCCTCGGCAAGCAGCGCGACGCGCGTCATAAAGCCAAACGCCTGAGAAAAATCGGCGAACATGAATTGCCGCACGATCGCATCACGTGCGGGGTCATGCGTCCACTCCGCCAGCCGGGCCAGTGCGTCGCTGCGTTCGGCATCGCTCAATCGTGCAACCATCTTTGCCTCCGTGGCCATTCGTGACTATGTGCCCGGCATGAGTGGCCAAGGTCAACTGCCCCCCGATTGCGCGCAGATCGAGGCGATGGCGCGCGCCGCGATTGCAGGGCTGCCTGCCCTGTTCGCAGATCATCTCGACGGCGTCCTGCTGATCGTCGAGGAGTTTGCCGATGATGAAACCCTGGCGTCGATGCAGATCGATGATCCTTTCGATTTGACCGGGCTCTATACAGGGCGCCCGGTAGGCGAAGAGCCGCAATCGGGCGATATCCCTGCGACCATCCATCTTTACCGTCGTCCGATCCTCGATGAGTGGGCGTGCGGCACAGACAGTCTCGAACATCTGGTCGCGCATGTGGTGATCCACGAGATTGGCCATCATTTCGGCCTGTCCGACGATGCGATGCACGCCATCGAGGAGCAAGCGTGACGTCTGTTGCGGTTGAAAGTCTCGCGTGCCTGCGCGGCGGACGGATGTTATTCACCGGCCTTTCGCTTGGACTGGGTGCCGGCGATGCCGCGATGGTGACAGGGCCCAATGGCATCGGAAAATCGAGCCTGATGCGCGTCCTGGCGGGGTTGTTGCCCGCTTATGCCGGCAGCGTCGGCATCACTGGCCGCATCGCGCTTGCAAATGAGGATGCAGCGCTCGACAGGTCGCAGACGCTTGCATGCGCGCTTGCATTCTGGGCACGGCTCGATGGCAGCGATGCGATCGCAGCGGCACTCGAGGCGATGACCATCGGACATCTTGCCGATGTTCCGGTCCGCATCCTGTCGACAGGGCAGCGCAAACGCGCAGTGATTGCGCGAACGATTGCGAGCGGCGCCGATATCTGGCTGCTCGATGAGCCGGGCAACGGGCTTGACAGTGCCTCGCTCGCCGCTTTGACTGCGGCCATGGCGCAGCATCGCGATCGCGGTGGGATCGTCATTGCAGCATCGCACCAGCCGCTCGATTTGCCCGGTGCGGTTCCCGTGGCAATCGGCTGATGCGGACATTCAGAACTTTGGTCATGCGCGATTTACGGCTGGCATTTGCTGGTGGCGCATGGCTGCCGCTGGCGTTCTTCATGCTCGTCGCAATCCTGTTTCCATTTGGCGTCGGTCCCGATGGCGCACTGCTGGCACGGACCGGGGGCGGAATTGTCTGGATCGCCGCGTTACTCGCTGCGCTTTTGCCGGTTGACCGGTTAATCGCGCCCGACGCCGAAAGCGGGGTTCTCGATCAACTTGCGGTGCGCGGGGTGAGCGAAGAGCTGACCGTGGTCGCCAAGTTTGTCGCGCACTGGCTGAGCTTCGGACCGCTGCTGATGCTCGCAGCGATTCCTGCGGCAGCATTGCTGCGGCTGTCGGGCGACACGCTGTGGCGGGTCGAATTGGGGCTGTTAATCGGTACACCGGGTCTGGCCGCGCTCGGCGTCATGGCAGCCGGGCTTACCATCGGGCTGCGCCGCGCAGGGGCGTTGGCAGGGCTGTTGATGCTGCCGCTTGCCGTGCCGCTGCTCATCTTCGGCGCAGGAACGCTTGCGCCTCGGCCGGGGAGTGCGCTGCTGCTACTGGCGGCAAGTTCGCTGTTTCTGTGTGCCGTGATGCCCTTTGCCGCAGGTGCCGCGATCCGGGCGGCGCGCGAGTAAGGTGCACCCCTTAACCTCCTTCCCCGCAGGGGAGGGGCTTGCAAGATTACCGCACCCGGCGCCCGGTCCAGACCACGCGCCCGATAATATCGACCGTCCGCGCCTTGGCGTCGATCGAAGGATAAGCAGGATTGTCGCTGATCACGGTCAGTTTTCCAGCTGGACCGACAGAAAGCCGTTTGACCAGCAACGTATCATCGTAGCGGATCACGTAGATGCCGTCGCGCAATCGCGCCGCGCCATCGGCGGCATCGACCATGATGTCATCGCCATCGGCAAGCGTGGGCTCCATCGAATCGCCTGCAACCTGGATGATCGACAGTTGCGCCGGGTTGGCCGATACTTTGCGCAGCCAGCGCGGATCGAAGCCGAATTGCCCGCCTGTTGCTTCACCCGCATCGAGCGCTCCTGATCCTGCCGATGCACCCAATTGCATTCGCCGGACCATTGTGACCGCCGAACTTGCGCCGCGCGCTTCAGGAGAAAGCCCACCGAGTTCGCTTTCATCGACGCCAAAAAACTCAGCGAGGGTCCGCCTGTCTTCTTCCTGCAATTTGCGCGGCACCCCGCGTTTGAGGAATTGCTGCACATAGGCGGCGTTGCGCCCCAGCATCTTTGAAAGCGAGAGGCAATCCTCGCCACGTTCATCCATAAGAGCTGTCAGCCGTTCGCGTGTGTTGTCCATTATTATCCTATAGGCATAGGTTTATCCCTAGACAAGTGGAAATTCACGACATAAGGCATACTCCTATTGGGCGACTCGGCAAAAAAGGAAAGGCTTATGAGACATGACGCTGTTGCAACGCATCGAAGCGCATTTGGAATCATCCGGGCAATCGGCTTCCAGATTTGGCATGTGCGTCAGTGGGGACCCGCGGTTGGTGTTCGACTTGCGACGTGGTCGAAGGCCGCGGCCCACTTTACGCGCACAGCTGGAGCAGGCGCTGGAGAACAAAGAGTGATCATTTTGCCCCCATGCGACGCAGCAGCGATCCGCGCCCAAATCGTTCCGATACTGGACAACACGTATCGCCATGTCAGCAGCAGCACGACACCTTGGGCGAGCACGAGGTTTTCCGGCCAGCGTCATGTGTTGATACTGACACGGAACGCACCACTCGACCGCCGTTCCGAGCGACGGTTATCGGCGGCACTTGCCGATCATGAATTCAGTGTTGCCGACGCCATCATTGCAGATGCACATCTGGCACGTGTGAGCCCCGATGGGCGGACAGTGTCTATCGAGGTGTTGAGCGTGGCTGAGTGATGCCGGGTAGGCGGCGGCAAGCCCTATCGTGTCGTTACCGACCCCCGCACGATGATTTCATGAGCGAGCACACGATGTTCAGCAATGGCGGGCGGACACAATAGCAAATCGGCCGCGACCGCCCCTATGTCGCGCACCGGTTGCCTGACAGTGGTGAGCGGCGGCCAGACGACCGCAGCAAGATCGGTGTCGTCGAACCCGGCCACTGAAAGCGTTCCCGGTACCGCCACGCCGCGCCGGTGCGCTTCGGCCAGTACCCCTGCCGCCATATCGTCGCTCGATGCAAAAATGGCTGTCGGCGGATCGGGCAGATCAAGCAGTTCGCTGGCCGCACGCGAACCCGATATAAAGTCATAAACACCCGGACGGATTAGCGCCGCATCGGCCGCAACGCCTGCATCGGCCAGCGCGCGCCCAAATCCTTCGCGTCTCCGTGCCGCCGCGGCATAGCGATGGTCTCCATCGACGTATCCGATCCGCCTGTGGCCGAGCGCAATCAGATAAGCCGTCATGTCCTGTGCACCCCGCGCATGGTCGATCGACACTGACGAAGTTGCATGATCGGTGACCAGTGGCGAGGTTTCGACATAGCGCAAGCCCCGATCGCGTAACGCCATCTTCACATCGTCACGCTCGGTGAACGGCGGCGTCAGTATAATCCCGTCGAGCTGCGCTTGATCGATCAGCCCCAGAATCTCGGCGATCAGCTGAGGCCCATCGGCATCGCATGGCTGCGCGATCATCCGATATCCGCTGGACAGGCATCGTTCGCGGACGCCAACCTGGATGTTCTGCGCGAAATAGGGGCTGGGATTGTCATAGATTAGCGCGATCTGAAATGACTTGCCGCCGGCAAGTGCGCGCGCGGCGAAGGACGGCCGGAAGCCAAGCGCAGCGATCGCCATATCCACCTTTTCCCGCGTCGCGGCGGCCACGTACTTCTCGGCATTGAGCACTCGCGAGACCGTCTTGATCGACACACCTGCGACCCGCGACACATCCTCGATGGTCGGGCGATGCGGTGCCCCCCGTGGCTCGCCCCTGTTCATAATCGCGACACTGAGGCGGGAGCGATGCGATTGCAAGCCATTCAGGCATTCCCGCTGACTGAGGCCAGCAACGCAGGATCGATCCCGTCTGCCCGAAATGCGCCTGCCCAGCGCTGCTTCACGCTGGTATCGAAAATCAGGGCCGCATTGCCATCGGTTACATGCCAGCCGTGGCGGCACAATTCGCCATCCAGCTGGCCCTGGCCCCAACCGGCATAGCCAAGCGCAACGAGCCAGCGCGACGGCCCGCCCGGCCGGCCGATCACGCGCAGAACATCGATCGTGGCGCTCAGCGACCACAGGCCCGCGACATCGACCGTCCCCTGCCCGCCCCAATCGTTCGAGTGAAGCACGAACCCGCGCTGCGGTTCGCAGGGACCGCCCGAATGGATTGGGACATCTGCTACACCATCGGTTTCGATATCGAATTGATCTAGCAAACTGTGCAGTGTCACGTCGAGATGATGCCCGATCCCGATGCCCAGCGCGCCATTGGCATCATGGCTGCACATCGCGATGACTGCGCGTTCGAACCGCGGATCACCCATCCCCGGCATTGCCAGCAGCAGCCTGCCAGTCAGAAATTGTCGTTGTTCCATCGGCTGCAATGTAGCGCTTGCATTGGGACGCGCCAGACCCGAGAGCGTCTTCGGCATACACCCCAATCGAGCCACGGAGACCGAAATGACGATCGCAACCGGCGAAACCATCCCGACTGTCAACCTGATCGCGGTGACCCCCGACGGCCCCAACGCACTTTCTAGCGACGATTATTTCAAGGGAAAGCGCATCGCGCTGTTTTCGGTGCCAGGCGCGTTTACGCCGACCTGTTCTGCCAAGCACCTTCCCGGGTTTGTCGAGCAGGCCGAAGCCATCAAGGCCAAGGGCGTCGATGAAATCGCGTGCACGGCCGTCAACGATGCATTCGTGATGAAAGCATGGGGTGCCGCTTCAGGAGTCGATGGCAAGGTGACCATGCTCGCCGATGGCAATGGCGATTTTGCGAAGGCCGTCGGGCTCGAAATGGACGGCACCAAATTCGGCATGGGCCACAGGGGGCTTCGGTACACGATGCTGATCAACGACGGTGTTGTCGAACAACTTTATGTCGAGGCGCCGGGTGAGTTTCGCGTCAGCGCGGCCGAATATCTGCTGGAGCGGCTGTAGGGCCGATCCTCTTCTGTCAGGAGGGGAACATGGCTGGCGGGCACATATCGGTTCAGGCTGAGCCTGTCGGATCGCTGTTCGTTCTTGTCGCCGCGGTGTCCAGAAAAGCGCAGCGCTTCGACAGGCTCGGGGTAACCCGAGTCATCGGCGGTGGTGGCAACCCGCATCATTGGCTGCAGCACCGCTTGAACAGGGCCCCAAAATGAAATGGCGGCTGGTGTTGCCACCAGCCGCCACTATGTCCAGTCTGTCTCCGCTGCGCTTTCGCGCCGCTTTGCCTCGCCGGGCATGGTTTGCGGTCTCTGCCTGGGGGGCCGAGATCCCGCTGAACCGTCGCTTGTTGGAACCTGCGGTGCCTTTTCCACTTGCGCTTCAAAGGGTCGCACCGTCCCGCGACGATCCCGCCTCCGCCCGGTTTCCGCTACATCGCTTTCGCGTCTCACGGTCCGTCACTTTGGCTTGTTGCCTCGAAGATTTCTTCGGTCTCCGTCAGAGCCCTTCGCTGGCTACACAAGGAAGCTCTCACGGAATGCTGAGTCGCCCAAGCAAAACAAATATGGTTCGTGTTGTGGGTAACGGGGATATCGGGGCTTAATTGCCCCGATCGGCCTTCATTTTTTCGGCATAGCCCGATTGCATCGATGCGGCCATCATGTCGAAGCATCTGTTTCGGTCGGTGCGGCTCACCTGCGCGATTGTCATTTCTCCACCTTCGGCAAGAATGAGTTCGCGTTCGCCGGTCTGAATCGCCGTGAGGATGGCAGTTGCGGCTGTGTCGGTCGTCATCCCTGCCTCGATCGCTGCATCGCTCACCCCGCGCACGCTTCCATCGGACTGAATGGCGTTGCGCGCGATCCCGGTTTTCACCGAACCCGGCGCAACCACCAGCACCTTGATCCCCAGATGGGCGACCTCGGCGCGCAACGCATCGCAATAGCCGATCAGCCCGTGCTTCGCCGCGCAATACGCCGTGCGCATCGGCACGCCGGCAATTCCGGCCACGCTCGAGATGGCAACAATCTGCCCGCCGCCGGCTGTAACCATATGCGGCAACATGCCTTGCGTTAGCGCGATCGGTGCGAGCAGATCGACCGCGACAATCTTTTCATAGACAGAATAGGCCGTTTCGACCGCGAGGCTGCGTTGCGAAATGCCCGCATTGTTGATCAGTCCGTCGATGCGCCCGGCCCAGACCAGCGCCTCATCGACCAGCCCGCCGATCGCGTCGATATCGGTCGTATCGAATGGCAGCATGAGGCAGCGATCTGCGCCGCACGCTTTTGCCACACGCGCGAGCTCACCAAGGTTGCGGCCCGAAAGGATCAGCCGCGCCCCTGCTTGCGCCAGGCCCAGCGCCAGGCCTTCGCCAATTCCCGATGATGCCCCGGTAATCCACCAGCACTGCCCTGCAAACATCTTACAATTCTCCCTACCGACATCATGGCTTTGCCAAATTCACGAAGACTAGGGAACCTGATAGTGCGCGCGCTATTACCCTTGCATTGTCATTCGAACCCGCGCAGCCTTAGCTTCGGGAAGAGGAGATTAGCGTTTGTCCGAAAATATCGAGGGCCGTTTGCCGCGCCCGTCATTGTTTCTCGTCTTGAGCGAGTTGCCAAGAGCTTTGCTCGAACTGGGCAGTCTGCCCCTTGCCGCAGGGCCGTTAATGGCCACCTCGCCTTCGGGCGACGGACATCCGGTGCTTGTCCTTCCCGGTTTTGCCACAACCGACATATCGACACGTCCGTTGCGCGAATTCCTGAAGGCCAAAGGCTATGACGTCCGCGCTTGGGCGCTCGGCCGCAATCTTGGTCCCAAGGCGATTGGGCGCGATGGTGAAAAGCTGGTCGCGATCCTCGAAGGCATTTTTGCTGAAACCGGCCGCAAGGTCAGCCTTGTCGGCTGGAGCCTTGGCG
Source organism: Sphingomonadales bacterium (assembly GCA_031425075.1). Classification (GTDB taxonomy): domain Bacteria; phylum Pseudomonadota; class Alphaproteobacteria; order Sphingomonadales; family Sphingomonadaceae; genus Aquisediminimonas. The sequence continues at coordinate 22,245 of JANPIQ010000282.1, read as the reverse complement.
GGCTGATGGCAAAAACGCTCGCAGGGCAGCGGCCCGATCTTGTCCGCCAGATTATCACGCTCGGCTCGCCGCTTGGAGGCGATCCCAAATCGACCGCAGTCTGGCGATTATATGAAGGCATGACTGGCGATCGCGTCGATGATGAGGTTGCGCTCAAGCATTTCCACGAAGCGCAGCAGCCGCCTAAAGTCCCTTCGACTGCAATTTACTCGAAAGGCGATGGCATTGTGCCATGGCAGAATTGCGTGATGGCCAAACACGACCTGACCGATAACATCGAGGTGCATGGCAGCCATTGCGGGCTTGGCGTGAATCCAAGCGTGCTGAGTGCCGTGGCCGATCGGCTGGCGCAACCCGAAGGCAGCTGGAAGCCGTTTGTCCGTTCTGGCGTGCGGGGCTGCATGTATCCTTCTTCGGGTCATGTGCATTAATCTGTCGGAAATCTTGACACTCTCGCCAATCGTTAATTTTTCTAAACCATCGAAGGCCGCCGAAAACTGCGATCGGCACGGGTTGGCACGGCGGCTGCATCACTATCAACGTTCCCCCAGAGCGTTCAACGCTTAAGAGTGGCGGGCCGATAGCTTCCCTGGTCTCGCATCGGCCCGCCCTCACCCGGAACCCCATTTTCCCGATTTAACTGCGACTTTACTCAACCCGGCTAGTCGCTAAGCGACGCCCTTGGGGAGTTGCCTTGTGTCGATGCGGTTATTGAGCCTGATCCTGCTGAGCGTTGGCCTTTCGGCGATTGCCCAGATGCTGCTCAAGATCGGTGTCGATCGCAGCGGGGCCGCATCGCAAGGCGAAAGCGCGTCGGGCTTGTTCACGATGCTGATGTCTCCGATGGTTATCGGCGGCCTTGGGTTGTACGGCATCGGCGCCATGGTGTGGCTGTTCGTGCTGGGCAAAGCGCCATTGTCGCTCGCCTATCCGTTTGTCGGCATTGGCTTCATTCTGACGGCCGCGCTTGGCATGTTCGTGCTCGATGAAGGCATGTCGACAGGCCGGATCGCAGGCACGCTGCTCATCGCGCTCGGGTGTGTGCTGGTGGCGCGTTCGGCATGATGGCGCTCGCCCGATGGCTGGCAACGCCGAGGGCGGCGATTATGGCAGTGGCGCTGACGATGGCCGTCCGCGCACTGGCAGCGTTTGCTATGCCCGCGCCATTGGAAAGCGACGCATTGGCTTATTTCACGATGGCCAGGTCATTCGCCGAAGACGGCGCGATGGTCGACCAGTTCGGGCAAAATGCCTTCTACAGCCCCGGCTACCCGATGCTTCTGGTGCCGTTTTTCATTGCGTTCGGCGCGTTCGCAAACGTCGCACTTGCAATCAATGTGGCGCTAAGTGGGCTCGCTTGCTGGCTACTGATCAAGATCGGAACGCGGCTGGCAGGGCCAGTGGCAGGCGTAATCGCCGGGCTAGCCCTTGCGGTGTGGCTGCCCGGTATTTTTGGCGCGACCTTTGTCCACAAAGAGAGCCTGACGACGGCGCTGGTGCTTGCTTTTGTCCAGCTGACTCTTGGCTTGCGCGACAAGGCAAAGCCTGAGGGATACGCGGTCATGGCAGGCGCGGCTTATGGCTTCGGTCTGCTCGCCGGGGCGTCATCGATCCTGATCGCGGCAGGCGCACTTTGGACAATTTTCCGTCTGGCACGGCACGAGAAAGCCGCGTTGCTGGCGTTCGGAGGCGGAGCATTGTTTTGCCTTGTGCCTTGGCTGACGTACACCGACAGCCTGTTCGGCAAGCCTGTGCTCACCACCAATTCCGGCTTCAACCTTTATCTTGGCAACAATCCGGCCGCGACGGGGCGCTTTGTCAGCATCGCCGACACGCCGGTCGGGCCACAGTGGCAGTCGCTGCTCGCCAACCACGGCGAGGCAAAGGCGTCCGAGGCGTTAAGGGCCGACGCCCGCGATTGGATAATGACGAATCCTGTTGAAGCGGCGAGGCTCGCAGCAGTCAAACTCGGCCTCTTCTGGGCCCCCAATATCCCTGACACACAGGAACTGACTGCGAGCCCCGCGATTGGCGCGATCCGGCTGGTCGATGTCGCACAGCATCTGATCATCATGGTACTCGGTCTATGGGGGCTGTGGCAGATGCGGCGGCGCGAGGATGCGTGGACTGTGACCATCGTGATCGCCGCGTTCTGGGGCGTCCATGCGCTGACCTACATCATCACGCGATACCGCGATCCCATGATGCCGCTTATGATCGTGTTCGCCGCTATCCCGGTCGCCAATTGGCTCGCGAGCAAGAGGCAGGTCGCATGACCGCGCCCGTTCCGCTCATCGTCGATCTCGATGGCTCGCTGACGCCCGCCGATGTGTCGCTAGAGGGGTTCGTGGCGTTTGTGCGCGCCGCACCGTTCAACATCTTCGTCCTGCTCTGGTGGATCGTCAAAAGCCGGAGCGTTGCCAAGGCGATGGTGGCCCGACGCCTGCCGCTCGATGCCGATACTCTGCCAGTCCGCGACGACGTTCGCATGCTGATCGACCAAGCCCGCAGCGAGGGCCGTCCGGTGATCCTCGCAAGTGCCAGCCATCGGCGCAATATCGCGCGCGTCGCCAGGACATTGGGGAAGTTCGACGAGGCATGGGGCACCAGCGCGCGGCTCAACCTCAAGGGTGCCAACAAGCTCACCCATATCCGCGCCAAACTCGGCGACACACCGTTCGATTATGTGGGAGACAGCAAGGCCGACTTCCCGATATGGGCGGCCGCAAGGCGCGGTTACAGCCTCAATGCCCATCCTGGAACTGCCAATGTCGAGCGGCTGGGGGCACTTCGCAAACCCGCATGGCGCGCGATGCTCAAAACGCTGCGCCCGCACCAATGGGCGAAGAATGCGCTGGTGTTCGTCCCGCTGCTGACGGCGGGGCTTACGTTCGATCTCCCCGCCATTGCCAGGGCGAGCCTCGCCGCCCTGCTGTTTTCGCTGATCGCATCGGGGATTTACCAGATCAACGACCTGCTCGACATCGACGCCGACCGTGCGCACGCCAAAAAGCGCATGCGGCCCTTGGCGGCAGGAGACCTGTCGATTCCGGCGGCACTCGGGCTGGCGGCAGTGCTGACCATCGGCCCGCTGATCGTGTCATCGCTGGTGTTTGATTGGCCGCTGACGATGGTGCTGATCGCTTATCTGATCCTCACCTCGGCTTATTCGTTCCGGCTGAAGGCGGTGATGACATTGGACGTCATCGCGCTCGCCTGCCTCTACACGATCCGCATCCTTGCCGGCGCGGTGGCGATCAGCGTGACCTTGAGCTTCTGGCTGCTACTCTTCTCGGTCTTTTTCTTCCTCAGCCTCGGTTATCTCAAGCGCTACACCGAACTTGCCGCAGCGACCGAGCCGGGCCGTCTCATCAAGGGGCGCGGCTATCTCGACAGCGATCTCGATCTGGTCGGCCAATCGGGGATCGCGGCGGGGATGGTGTCGATCCTCGTGATGGCGCTGTTCATCGCCGACATCAAGCAGACCGGCACCTATCGCCTGCCCGAACTGCTCTGGATATTGTGCCTGTGCCTGCTCTACTGGATCAACCGCGTCTGGTTGATGGCCCGCCGCGGCGAAGTCGATGGCGATCCGGTCGCGTTCGCGATCCGCGATCCGAGGAGCCTCGGGGTGGTGGCAGCCATGGGTGTGGCCATGTTTGCTGCGCGCTACTGGCCGCTCAACTAGCCTTCACCAGCCCCTTTTCGGTGACCAGCTCTTCGAGCTCGCCTGCGTCGAACATTTCCATCATGATGTCCGATCCACCTATGAATTCGCCTGCGATGTAGAGCTGCGGGATCGTCGGCCAGTCGGAGAACGTCTTGATGCCGCCGCGGATTTCGGGATCGGCGAGAACGTCGACGCTGGCATATTCGACGTTGAGATGTTCGAGGATCGCGATGGCCTTCGATGAAAATCCGCATTGCGGGAACAACGGGGTGCCCTTCATGAACAGCAGCACATCATGCTGCGCCACCAGATCGCCGATGCGTTGCAGGGCTTGATCGCTCATCTCGTAATCTCCTCAAGCCGGAACGGCTGTTGTCAGTTGTAGCGCATGGAGTTCGCCGCCCATGCGCCCGCCAAGTGCTTCATATACCATCCGCTGCCGCGCGATGCGAGAGACGCCTGCAAAGCTCGCGCTCGTGACCTTGGCGGCATAATGATCGCCATCGCCCGCCAGATCGGTGATCTCGACCACCGCGTCGGGAATGCCGCCGACGATCAGCGCCTCGATGTCAGACGCGGCCATCGGCATTATTGTGCTTCCATCAGCTGGCGGCGTGCTTCGACCAGCTTTTCGGCAAGTGCGGTGCGGATATCGCCATCACTCACATCAACGCCCGCGCTGGTCAGGTCGCCCATCAGCTTACGGACAACGTCTTCATCGCCCACCTCTTCGAAATCAGCCTGAACAACCGACTTGGCATAGGCATCGGTCTCTTCTGGCGTCAGCCCCATTTTCGCCGCTGCCCATTGCCCGACAAGCTTGTTGCGCCGTGCGGTAATGCGGAACAGCATGTCCTCATCGCGTGCGAACTGGTTTTCGAACGCATTCCCGCGGTCGTCGAATTGAGACATAGGATGATCCTCTGCGTTTCGCTTGCCGACGAAGATAGGGCGTCTGCCCTGCGCGGGCAACCGGTCAATCGGCGATGGTGACGACCAGCTTGCCGATCGCGCTCCTGTCACTGAGCTTGGCGATGGCATCGCCGCCGCGCTCAAACGGAAACGTCTCGGTGACCAGCGGCGCGATCTTGCCTTCCTGCCACAGCCGGAACAGCCGGGTGATATGATCGCGATTGGCATCGGGCTCGCGCGCGGCAAAGGCCCCCCAGAACACGCCGCAAACGTCGCAGCTTTTGAGCAGGGTCAGGTTGAGTGGCAGTTTGGGGATGCCCGCCGGGAAGCCGACGACAAGATACCGCCCTTCCCACGCAATGCTGCGAACCGCCGGATCGGCATAATCGCCGCCGACGGCATCGTAGATCACATCGGCGCCATTGGGGCCGACCGCTGCCTTGAACGCTGCCGAGAGTGCCTTTTGTCCGTCACGATCGAACGGCCCGCGCGGATAGATTACCACGTCATCTGCGCCCGCCTCGCGAACGGCAGCCGCTTTGGCCTCGCTCGACACCGCACCGATAACACGCGCTCCGAACGCCTTGCCCAGTTCGACCGCAGCCAGCCCGACGCCACCTGCCGCGCCCAGCACCAGTAGCGTTTCGCCTTCCTTCATTCGCCCGCGATCGAGCAATGCGTGGATTGAGGTGCCATAAGTCATCAGAAGCGCCGCGCCTTCAGCAAAGCTGCGGTCTGCGGGCAGCGCGTAAAGTCGCGAACCATCGACTGCAATCTTTTCGGCAAGCCCGCCAGCCGATCCGACGCCGCAGATCACGCGATCGCCCAGTTTCCAATCGGTAACGCCTTCGCCCAGCGCCTCGATGACGCCTGCTATCTCCCCACCCGGCGCAAACGGCCGTTCGGGGCGAAACTGGTAGCGATCCTCGATCACCAGCACGTCGGGATAGTTGATCGCGCACGCCTTGATGCCCAGCAGTACTTCGCCCTTGCCAGGAACAGGATCGGGCAGATCGCGCATGACGAGGGTTTCGGGCCCGCCTGGGGCTTCGGATACGAGCGCTCTCATGCAGTTTGTCCTCTCAACCAAGGCCAGGCCGCATCGCTGCGGGATTCATACCTGGCGATTTTATCGTCCATTGCCAAAGTCAGCCCTATTTCGTCGAGGCCATTTGTCAGGCAGTGTTTGCGAAACGGATCGACCTCGAATACAAACCGGTCCTGAAACGGGGTGGTAACCGTCTGGGTTTCGAGGTCGATATGGATCGATTGTGTTCGCGCAACCTCCATCAGACGGTCGATCGCCATTTGGGGCAAGACCACCGTCAAGATGCCATTTTTGAATGCGTTGCCCGAGAATATGTCCGAAAAGCTTGGCGCGATGACCGCCTTGATCCCCATATCGGCAAGCGCCCACGCGGCATGTTCACGGCTCGACCCGCAGCCGAAATTATCGCCTGCGATCAGGATCGGCGATCCGGCGTAATCGGCGCTGTCGAACAGATTGTCAGGATCGTGGCGCAACGCTTCGAACGCGCCGCGCCCAAGCCCTGTCCGGCTGATCGTCTTGAGCCAGTGCGCGGGAATGATGACATCGGTATCGACATTCGCACGCCCGAACGGATAGGCTTTGCCTTCGACACTCGTGACTGCATCCATAATAAGCGCCTCGATCAACCGAGCTGTGGCAAAGCCACGCCGTGCCGCATTTGGCAAGTGCTTGGCGCACAAATCGCAAGCTGGTAGGCTTGGCACCGTGGGAGTTTTACGATGATGTTGCGATGTGCGGTAATCTTCGGCTGGGCGCTTATGGCCACAATCGGCCTTGCAGCACCGGCGGCGGCGAAGCGTGTCGCGCTGGTGATCGCCAACAGCAATTACAAAAGCGCCAGCCCGCTCAAGAACCCGGCATCGGACGCGCGGCTGATCGCAGCCGCGCTCCGGCAGTCGGGGTTCGACGAGGTGCAGGTGCGCACCGATCTGGGCAAGACGGCGCTAGAAACCGAACTTCGCAATTTTGGTGTGCGATCCGAAGGTGCCGACGTGGCGCTGATCTATTATGCCGGACACGGAATCGAACTTGGCGGCGAAAATTATCTCATCCCGGTCGATGCGCAGCTGATGCGTGACCGCGATCTGGAAATCGAGGCGACCCGGCTCAACACCGCGCTGTCGATGGCCGAAAGCGCGCGGATGCGGATCCTGATCCTCGACGCGTGCCGCAACAACCCATTTGCCGCGACGATGCAAAGAACTGTCGCCAGCCGGTCGGTCGGGCGCGGACTGGCAATGGTCGAGCCTTCTGGCGAAACGCTCGTTGTCTATGCCGCCAAAGCCGGATCGACTGCCGCAGACGGCGATGGCGTCAACAGCCCGTTTGCCGAAGCTTTGGCGCGCCGATTGCCCGAGCCAGGGCTTGAGATCAGTCTCCTCTTCCGCGCGGTCCGCGACGATGTGCTTGCCAAGACCGGGCGGACGCAGGAGCCGTTCACCTATGGCTCGCTGTCGGGGCAGGCCTTTTATTTCCGCCCGCCTGCGTTGACGACGACTATCGTCACCTCGACGCCGGCGCCGGTATCGGCGGTTTCTTCGGAGACCACCGAAATACTCTACTGGCAGGGCACCGTCAGCGCCAATAGCCAGAGCGCGTACAGGAGTTATCTTGCGCGCTATCCGCAAGGTCTGTTTGCAGGACTGGCCGATGAGAATCTTAAACGGCTGATAGCCGCGAAAACGCCAGAGCCCTCGGGCCAGCAGACATCGCCCCGAACTCAGGTGGCCCCGCCCAACACTCAGGCTTCGGTCAACGGACGCGCGCGCCCCAGTTTCAGCTGTGGCGTAAGAAGGCTCAACCGCGTCGAGCGGATGATTTGTTCGGCTCCTGCGCTATCGAACGCCGATCGCGATTTCGGTCAGCGCTTTTCGGCTAAGCTCGCGCCAATGGTCGGCGATGACCGGGTGCGGCTGATCCGCTGGGCCGCCGAAAGTCGCAAACGCCGCGATTTTTGCGCGACACAAGGTTGCGTCTCCGATTGGTATGCGCAGATGACAGTCGAACTGGCGGGGTATTGATCGTCAGACGGCGGCGGGAATGACAACGCTCATGCACGTCAGCCCCGCCTCCATCTTTGCAAATTCTGACTGATCGACAGTCACCACGCTGAACCCGGCCGCGCGAAGCCGCATCGCTGTGCGTTCATGCGCCTTGGCCAGATGGACGATGCCGCCCAGCGTCAGGCTGTTTGCGGCAAATGGCTCTTGAGGATCGCATTCGATCCGATCGAAGCCGGGAAACGCATCGTCGGGCAACCACGCCGGATTGACGAGCAACAGACCGGGCCTGAGTGCAGTAACCGCTGTTTTCAGATGCAGCGCATCAGCCAATGCGACCGGCTCGACCGCATAGCCGAAGGGCGACAAAGCGAGGCGGAGCGCTTCGACGCCAGCCATATTGGTCCGGCTGGTCAGCCCGACAAACAGCTGTTTGTCGATCGTCAGCAGGTCTCCGCCATCGACTGTGGCGGGTTCGTTTACCCGCAAGACTGGCCGGTCGTCGGGAAGATATGCGGCCAGCGCCTCCGCCTCATCACGTCGTGACTCTGCACCCGAACGCAGCAGCACAAATGCCTCTGGCAACGCTAGCAACGCATCTTCGACAAACACCGAGTCGGGCTGGCCTTCGATGGGGTCCAAAATAATAATCGGCGCATGCCGTCCCAGTATCTCGCGATATTCGGCGTGCTGTTCGGCGGCACGCACCGGATCGATCGGCACAGGTTCCAGATGCGTGAACTCTCCACCCGAAAGTTCGGAGGCGGGCAACCGGACGAGTATCTGAGAAATCGGCATGCGCCAGATTACTGACAAGCCTCGCCGCCATCTGCAAGCCTATGCGTGCGTTGCGGCTTGCGCTAGCTTAGGCGGGCGTAAGTTGAAGGAGTGACAGCGATGCGATCGGTCGCGCAGATTTGTCTCTTGCTGGTACTGGCTTTGGCGCCGCCCGCCCCGGCTTTTGCCAAGCGCGTTGCTTTGGTGATTGCCAATGGCAGCTATGCCAATGCCACCAGCCTCAAAAATCCGCCATCCGATGCGCGGTTGATTGCGGCCTCGCTCAAGCGCGCCGGGTTCGATTCGGTTGAAGTCAAACTCGATCTCGGCAAGAACGCGCTCGAAACTGCGCTGCAATCGTTCGGCGACCGCGCGCAGGGAGCCGATGTCGCGCTTATCTACTATGCCGGGCACGGAATCGAAGCGGGCGGGCAGAATTACCTGATCCCCGTCGATGCGCGGCTGGCGCGCGATCGCGATCTGGAAATCGAAGCGACGCGGCTCGATACGCTGTTGCTGATGGGCGAAGGTGCGCGGATGCGGATTGTGGTGCTCGATGCGTGCCGCAACAATCCGTTCATCGCATCGATGCAGCGCACGCTGCGCAATCGCGCGGTGGGCCGCGGACTGGCGGCGGTTGAGCCCGAGGGCGAAACCCTGGTGGTTTATGCAGCGAAGGCAGGCGCGACCGCTGCCGATGGCGAGGGAGCCAATAGTCCGTTTGCCGAAGCGATGGCCAAACGCGTCACGCAGCCAGGGCTTGAGATCAGCCTGTTGTTCCGCGCCGTCCGTGACGATGTGCTCGCCAAAACCGGCCGCGCGCAGGAGCCGTTTACCTATGGATCGCTTTCGGGTGAGGCCTTTTACTTCACACCTCCCAAGGCGGGCGGGCAGCTCGCAACCAACCAGGGTGCATCGCAGCCAGTCGTCACGCCTCGCGTCAGCCGCGAAACTGCCGAGGCGCTATATTGGCAGGGCACAGTGTCGGCGAATAGCGAAGAAGCGTATCGCGATTATCTCGCGCGTTATCCGCAGGGCCAATTTTCAGGTGTCGCAAAGGCCAATGTTCAGCGGTTTGCAAAACCGAAGCCGCAGCCATCGCCAGAGGCGGGCACGGCACTACCGCCTGTGGCGAACGATGCACCTGCCACGAAGTTCGGGTTTTCGAACTTTGCAGGCCTGCTCGGGCAGGGCGCAAACCTTCCGCAGGGCAGCGCGGTAAACCCGCAAGCCTATGCCTTCGTGCCATCGCAGCCGCTTCGCCGCCAGACCACGCAAACATTCATCGATGAGCTGAAAAAGGGCAATGACTTTGTCGGCACATTTTTTGAAACGATGAACAACACGCAAAACATGTTCACGTTGCTCGAACCCGAATTTCGCAAGAACGGCATGTCGACCAACAATCTGGCAGACACATTGACTGCTTTTCTCTCAACGCTCGCAGGTGCGGCCCAGGGCGATGAAAGCGATACGCCGTCAGCGCACATGGCGGCGGCGCGCAAACAGGTTGCGCTGATGCTGAGCCTCGATTCGAAGGCGCAATCGATGTCGAATACCGAACGGCAAACGGCGTCGGATAACATGCTATTGTATACAGGCTTTGTCGCCGCCCTTTATGCAACAGCAAAGAGCGGCGGACCAAAAGCATTGCGCGATTACCAGATGAGCATTGCCGAGCTGTCCAAAACCACGCTGGGCATCGATGCCAAAAACCTGATGCTGGGCACGAACGGGTTTCAGCTAAAAGGGCAGTGAAGTTCAGGCAGACTGCACAGTATCCGCTCGGCAGCCAAATTTTATAAAGTGCATTTGCGAGCCTGAAAACACCAGCCAAGATCAAGTTTGTCGTTTACCGGTCTGTTGGTGCGGGGGGACTGATTGGTTCCTCGATCTCCTCGAGGCAGGCATGCGCGCTATCGGGCTGGATTTGCAAAGAATTCAGTATTCAAAATATCGCTCTATCCCACCAACTCCCGTACATCGGTCAGCCGTCCCGTTACCGCCGCAGCAGCTGCCATTGCGGGCGACACCAGATGCGTTCGCGCGCCGGGGCCTTGCCGCCCCATGAAGTTGCGGTTGCTCGTTGAGGCAGCGCGTTCGCCCGGCGGCACCTTGTCAGGGTTCATGCCAAGGCATGCCGAACAGCCGGGTTCGCGCCATTCAAGGCCGGCTTCGATGAAGATGCGGTCGAGCCCTTCGGCTTCGGCTTGGCGTTTGACGAGGCCCGAGCCCGGGACGACAATGGCCCATTTGACGCCTTTGGCCTTCTGACGCCCCTTGAGCACAGCGGCGGCGGCTCGCAGATCCTCAATGCGGCTGTTGGTGCAGCTGCCGATGAAAATGTTTTGCACTTCGACATCGCGCATCGGGGTGCCGGGCTCAAGCCCCATATAGGCAAGGCTTTTTGTGGCAGCTTCGCGCTTGGATGCGTCGGCGAAACCGGCAGGATCGGGGACATGGCCGGTGATCGGCACGACATCTTCGGGGCTCGTCCCCCAGGTGACAGAGGGTGCAATAGCTGCAGCGTCGATCACGACTATCTTGTCGTAGGACGCACCAACATCGGTCTTTAGCGTGCGCCAATAGGAGACGGCAGCATCCCAATCGGCCCCTTGCGGCGCCATCGGGCGACCCTTCAGATAGGCAAAGGTCACGTCGTCTGGCGCGATCAGCCCCGCACGCGCGCCGTGCTCGATCGCCATGTTGCTCACCGTAAGCCGGCCTTCGAGGCTCAAATTGCGGATCGCAGCTCCTGTGTATTCGATGACATGCCCCGTCCCGCCCGACGCGCCGAGTTGTCCGGTGATGTAGAGCACCAGATCTTTCGCGCTGACCCCTGGCCCGAGATTGCCTTCGACGCGCACCTCCATCGAGGCCGATTGCTTGAGCAGCAGCGTTTGCGTCGCGAGCACATGTTCGACTTCGCTTGTCCCGATCCCGAATGCGAGCGCACCCAGCCCGCCATGGCAAGCGGTATGGCTATCGCCGCACACGATAGTCGTGCCGGGGAGCGAGAAGCCTTGTTCGGGACCGACGACATGGACGATGCCCTGTTCGGGGTCGGCATCGCCGATCAGCCGGATGCCGAACGCCGGAGCATTGGCCTCGAGCGCTTCAAGTTGCGCCGCGCTTTCACGATCGGCGATGGGAACACGGTTCCCTGCCGCATCGCGTCGCGCCGTGGTCGGCAGGTTGTGATCGGGAACCGCAAGCGTCAGATCAGGCCGCCGCACCTTCCGCCCGGCAACGCGCAAGCCTTCGAAGGCCTGCGGGCTGGTAACCTCATGGACGAGGTGCCGGTCAATCCAGATCAGGCAGGTGCCCCGGAGATCATTGGCATCGCGTCGATCGACGACATGCGCGTCCCAGATTTTCTCGTAAAGCGTGCGCGGTTTCGAAGCCATCGGCGGCGCGTAGCGCATCATTCCCAGCGCGCAAAGGCTTCTCGGTCGATCGCATAGGCGATGTGGCGGACCTTGCGCCCGTGAATATCGGCGATTTCATCCCACGCGATCAGAACCCCGCCGATTTTTTCCATCGCGGCGCGCGAGCGCAGATTGTCTTCGCCAACACGGAAAATGACGCGCGGAAAACTGGCCAGCGCATGCGCGATCATCACCTGCTTCATGTCGCGATTGTATCGGCCACCCCACAACCTTCGGTCGAGAAAGGTCCACCCGATCTCGATATCTTGAGGGCCGACATAGGCTTGCGAGTATCGCGAAAACCCTGCGATCCTTCCGGTCATAGTCTCGACAGCGACCATTCCCCCGCGATCGGCAACGGCATCATCGATATTGTTGCGGAATACCGGCCGCTGGTATCGTTCACGCGCAGGATGCAGCGCCCAGATTTCCGGGTCGCTCGCCACGGCATAAAGTTCTTCGAAATCGGCTTCGGCGAAGGGCCGCATCGTGAGGAGCGCCCCGGGAAGCGTGGGCTGGAAATCGAATGTGACGGTCATGACCTTCGTCTTAACACCACAGAGCGCGATTGCGAACCATTCGCTGCTCAATTCCAAAAGCACAGCGTCGCGCAAAATGGCCAAACGCGCAGAATCGATAGTGCGGCGATCCGTGGACGTTCGCGCAAAGCAACCCTATATCGCGCACATGTCTTGGTTTGCCTTTTTCGCGATCATCCTTGTCACCTTCCTTGCGATGGAAGGGCTGGCGTGGTGGAGCCACAAATATGTGATGCATGGATTCGGATGGGCGTGGCATCGTGACCATCACGAGCCGCATGACAACATACTCGAAAAGAACGACCTCTATGCGGTTGTTGGTGCGGTGATGAGCATGTCGATGTTCGCGATTTCCAGTCCATTGGTCGTGGGCGAGGCAGCCTGGGCGCCCGGCATTCCGATTGGATTGGGCATCATGCTCTATGGCGCGGTCTATACGCTGGTGCATGATGGGCTGGTTCACCAGCGTTATTTCCGTTGGGTGCCCAAAAGCGGCTATGCGAAGCGGCTGGTGCAAGCGCACAAGCTTCATCACGCGACGATTGGCAAGGAAGGCGGCGTCAGCTTCGGTTTCATCTTTGCACGCGATCCGGCGACGCTCAAATCCGAATTGAAAAAACAGCGCGAGGCAGGGACCGCAGTGCTGCGCGACGCGGCGGTCTAGGCGTCATTTCCGCACTACGATGTTTTATCATGTACCGATTGCAGGTTGCCGCTACGCCGTCCGGTAATCGGCAATCACATCGCCGCAAATCCGCAGTTCCTCCTCATGGCTTTCTTCGCGCCACGGTTCGGCGAGCGCCTCGGCTTCCCATTGCTGCATTGCCGGATGCGCGATGACCGCATCAACCCATGCCTGGCCTGTTCCCACATCAAGATCATAAGTGCGGATGCGCCATGCCACCGGCGCAAAATACGCGTCGGCGACGCTGATCATGTCGCCCGCCAGCCAAGGCCCCCCAAAACGCAACAGTCCGTCTTTGAACAGTTCGCGAATCCGCGCGACGTCGGCGATCAATCGATCCGACATCGCGCGCGGGCGCGCACGGACGCCGACATTCATCGTGCAATCGTTCCTCAGCGCCGAAAACCCGCTATGCATTTCGGAAACCGCGCATTGCGCCCAGGCGCGGGCATCAAGGTCGACCGGCCAGACCCCGTCATGCCTGTCGCCAAGATAAAGCGCAATTGCTAGCGAATCGTGAATCGTCCGGTTGTCGTGCACCAACACAGGCACCTGGCCGGTCGGCGAAAATGCGCGAAACTCGTCGTGGTTGACAGGCTTGGCAAACAGGACCTTTCGATCCTCAAACTCAATCCCGAGCGCGGTCATCAAGAACCACGGTCGCAGCGACCAGCTCGAATAATTTCGGTTTGCAGTGATAAGGATATAAGTCATCCCCGGCGGGTAGCAGACGCCGCCGGGAATGGCCAAATCGTCAGTTACGGAATTGCGGCAACCCGACGGTCGATTTGCCTGGCGACATCATATCGTCTCCGCCCGCCGTATCATCGGTGGCCGAACCCCTCGACATCCTATCCTGATTCGGGGCTGCGCGGCCGGCATCGAGATCGTGCATTGGGGTCTGGTCCATTGTGCTGCTCATCGCATCACGCTGCGTGAACATCTGCGATTGCGACTGACCCGAACTGGCGGCACCTGTGTAGGAGTCGTTGCCGATGTACCGGCTGAATTCCTCGGTGTAACGCTGTTCGATCATCGCGTGATCGGCCTGTTCTGCTTGATCGATCAGTTCGGGAAACCATGTGCCTTCTTCTTCATAGACATGGTGTTTGACCGCGCCTTCGAGGTGACCGAACTTGTCCTCGAAATCCTGGCTCATCGGGTCCATGCGTTCGAGAAGACCCATCTGCATTTTGGCAGCCGATTGTTCGGTATAGGCCATTGTGGCGTGTCCTGTTTCACCAGCATCGGACAGCGCAGGGTAAATCGCCACTTCCTCTGCGATCGAATGCCCGGTCAGGATCGTGCCGAGCTCCTTGAGCGCCGATCGCCGATGGGCGGCGTCGCTTGCCTGCCAGACGGCCGCAAAAGCCGCGTCGATCTGACGGTGATGGTCGAGAACCGAGGCGAGCCAGGGCACTTCGGCGGCATAGGATTCGGCCTTCGCACGCGCTTGGACCCGCGCCTCATCAGATTCAGGTGGCGTAACGCTGGCGATGATACGATCGATAAAAGACATGGGGACATCCTTTTCTACGGGGGTGCCCCTTAATAATGCGAAATGTGCGCCGTGGTTCCGTGTCCGCGGCAAAACGACCTCATGCTGCGATGTTCGCAACGGTTTATCGAACCGGTCGATTATCCGAACCGTTTTGCAGCAGTACGGATACGCAACCTACCCCGCTTCGCGTGCGGCGGCCGATGCAAACCCCTGGCGCGCCTTCAGCGCTGCATACCAGTTTTGCGTGTGTGCGCCCAATTGTTCGACAAGGCCAAACCCACTAGACAAATGTACGGCATACCCCACACAGATATCGGCGATGGTGAATCTGCCACCAGTCAGCCAACTACGACCGTCGGCCAGCGTGGTTTCGATGCTTTTGGCTCTTCCCAGAAAAAAGGCGCTGTAATCGGCGACTGCCTGCGGCAATTTCCGCGCTTCGGGTTCGAGCCGCGTATACCGCAGCACGATCGTTAGCGGGAACGTCAACGTTGCGTCGCTGCGGTGGAGCCAATTGAGATAGGGCAGATAATCGGGATCACCCGGACAAAGCTCAAGATCGGTACCGATCGCGATGCGCTGGCAGATCGCAGCGCTTTCGGTCAACAAATGGCCATCCTCCTCCCACGCCGGGATCGTGCCGAGCGGGTTTATTGCCTTAAACTCAGGCGCGAACGCACGCGGCGGGAACGGCCACATTTTGAGATCGAGTTCGAACCCAGCCTCCTCCGCCGCCCACAGGCACCGGAACGACCGGGCGCCTGCGCAATGATGGAGAATGGGGCGTGTCACGATCAATCCTGATTGCTCCGCTTGGCGCGTTTGCGATCGTTCGAATCGAGGTGGCGCTTGCGCAGCCGGATGCTCTTTGGCGTCACTTCGACAAGCTCGTCATCGTCGATATAGGCAATCGCCTGCTCGAGCGTCGCGCGTTTGGGCGGGGTCAGCCGGATTGCATCGTCCTTCCCGCCACTCGCGCGAAAGTTGGTGAGCTGCTTGGCCTTCATCGGATTGACTTCAAGATCGTCAGGCTTGGCATTTTCGCCGACGATCATGCCTTCGTACAGCGCCTCGCCATGCGTCACGAACAAGATGCCGCGATCCTCAAGCGGCCCGAGCGCATAGCTATTGGCTTCGCCCGATCCGTTCGAGATGAGCACGCCGTTCTTGCGGCCTTCGATATGCCCTTTGTGTGGGCCATATTTTTCGAATAGCCGGTTCATGATCCCGGTGCCGCGCGTGTCCGACAGGAATTCGCCATGATAGCCGATCATGCCGCGCGACGGGGCGGAGAAGGTGATCCGCGTCTTGCCGCCACCCGATGGGCGCATGTCGGTCAGCTCGGCTTTGCGCAGGTTCATCTTCTCGACAACCGTGCCCGAATATTCCTCATCGACATCGATAATCACCGTTTCATATGGCTCGGTGCGCTTGCCATTCTCGTCTTCGCCATAAAGCACGCGCGGGCGACTGATGCCCAGCTCGAAGCCTTCGCGGCGCATCGTTTCGATGAGGACGCCCAGCTGCAACTCTCCGCGCCCCGCCACTTCGTAGCTATCGCGGTCGGTGGCTTCGGTCACTTTAATCGCGACGTTCGATTCGGCTTCGCGGAACAGCCGGTCGCGGATCATCCGGCTTGTAACCTTGGTGCCTTCACGACCCGCCATCGGCGAATCATTGACAGAAAAGCGCATCGACAGCGTTGGCGGATCGATCGCCTGCGCATGGAGCGGATCGGTGACGCTGGGATCGCAGATCGTATTCGAAACGGTCGCAACGGTGAGGCCGGCGAGCGAAATGATGTCGCCCGCATTGGCCTCATCGGTCGGCACACGTTCGAGACCACGGAAGCTCATGATTTTCGACGCGCGGCCGGTTTCCACGATCTTGCCATCATTATCGAGCGCATGAATTTGCTGGTTGGTTTTGACCGAGCCCGAAAAGATCAGCCCGGTCAAAATGCGACCAAGGAAATTATCGCGGTCGAGCAACGTCACCAAGAATTTGAACGGGCCATCAGGATCGGCCGATGGCGGCGGCACGTGGTCGACGATTTTCTGGAATAGCGGCGCCAGCGTGCCTTCGCGCGCATGGTGATCGGTATTGGCATAGCCATTGCGGCCCGAAGCGTAGAGCACAGGAAAATCGAGCTGTTCGTCGGTCGCTTCGAGGCTGACAAACAGATCGAACACTTCATCCAGCACTTCCTGGATCCGCTCATCAGGGCGATCGACCTTGTTGACGACGACGATCGGGCGAAGACCCAGCGCCAGCGCCTTCCCAGTCACGAACTTGGTTTGCGGCATCGCGCCTTCGGATGCGTCTACCAGCAGAATGACGCCATCGACCATCGAAAGGATGCGCTCGACCTCGCCACCGAAATCGGCGTGGCCGGGCGTATCGACAATATTGATCCGCGTCTTGGTGCCGTGGTGATCGTCCCATTCGACGCTGGTGCACTTCGCCAGAATGGTGATGCCGCGCTCCTTTTCGAGATCGTTCGAATCCATCGCGCGTTCTTCGATGCGCTGATTGTCGCGAAAAGTGCCCGACTGGCGGAACAGTTGATCGACAAGGGTGGTTTTGCCGTGATCGACATGGGCGATGATCGCCACGTTGCGGAGGCTCATTTACAGGTCTCGATTGTCCAGAAAAATCAGGCGCCCCGGTAGCGGCAATTGTGCAATGCGGCAAGCCGCTGCAAATCGGGGCAAGCGTAGCATTTGTGTCACACCCCTGGCATGAAATCGGGCATGGCGGACCAAGCGCGTTGACCGGCCCCTGTTGCCGCCTAAGGCCCATGGGCATCTGCAACATCGAATTGGGGATTCGCCGATGCGTGCCGCTGCTTTTCCATATCTGATCGCCTCGCTGTTTGCGACCACCGCCATGCCTGTTCTGGCGCAGGATGCCGCCGCCGATGATGCCGGGCTGGCCGACATCATTGTCACCGCGCAGCGCCGCGAGGAAAACCTGCAAGATGTGCCGATCTCGATCACGACGCTGGGCGGCGAAAAGCTCGATGCCATCCAGTCGGGCGGCGTCGATGTGCGCGGCCTTTCGGGACGCGTGCCCAGCCTGTTGATCGAAAGCTCGTTCGGGCGCACCTTTCCGCGCTTCTACATTCGCGGGCTTGGCAATACCGATTTTGATTTCAACGCGTCGCAACCCGTCAGCCTGGTGTATGACGATGTCGTTCTTGAAAACCCGATTCTCAAAGGCTTTCCGATTTTCGATCTCGAGCGCGTCGAAGTGCTTCGCGGGCCGCAGGGGACGTTGTTCGGGCGCAACACACCTGCAGGCATTGTCAAGTTCGACAGCGTGAAGCCCAAAGACGAATTCGGCGGCTATGGCAAGGTGTCCTACGGCCGTTTCAACGCTGTGAACGCACAAGGTGCGGTTGGTGGGCCATTGGGCGAAGGCATCAATGTCCGGCTGTCGGCGCTGTATCAGCGGCAGGACGATTATATCGACAATGTGCTGCCATCGGGCACCACGCGCGACGCGTTCGAAGGCTATAAGGAATATGCAGCCCGGCTTCAGATCGGCATCGAGGCGGGCGACGATGTGGATATCCTGCTCGCAGGCCAGTTGCGGTCTTTGGATGGTACCGCGCGCGTGTTTCGTGCCAATGTGTTCACGCGCGGTCAGCAGGGACTGAATGCGAATTTCAATCGCTTCCGTGTCTCGACCGACGGACAGAACGAACAGGAAGTCGATACGCAGAATGTATCTGCACGGATCGCTTGGGATACAGGGCCAGTCACTCTGGTTTCGGTTACGAGCTATTGGTCGGGCGATGCGACGTCGGTCGGCGATGTCGACGGCGGGTTCGGGGCGAGCTTTTTGCCGCCAGCACTCACTGGCCCGGGTGTTATTCCCTTTACGGCCGAAACGCGCGACATCGTGCCAAGCCTCAAGCAGTTCACGCAAGAGCTTCGTCTTGAATCGAATGGCGATGGCCCGCTCAGCTACCAAGCCGGCTTCTTTTATTTTGACGAGAAACTGTCGATCCGCAGCGACAATTTCTCGACGTTAGGCGATCCCAACAACGCGCCCGGCGGAATCAACATCGTCGTCAGTCAGCGGCAGAAGAGCGAGGCCTACGGCATCTTCGGTTCGCTGACATACAAATTGTCGGATCAATTCAGCGTGACGGGCGGACTACGGTATAACGACGACAAGCGCCGGTTTACGGCAGTGCGCAGCCGCGAATCGCAGTTTCCGAATTTTCTCCAGAACCCGCTGGGCACGGTCAATCGCCGGACGCAGGATGACAATATCACTTGGGATATTTCGGCGACCTATGCCGCAAGCGATGATGTGAACCTGTACGCCAAAGTTGCACGCGGGTATCGCGCACCATCGATACAGGGGCGCATCCTGTTCCCGCCAGCAACTGCGACACCGCTCGAATCGGGTGTGACAGTGGGCGATGCAGAAACGATCACCAGTTATGAAGCGGGTGTAAAATCGACCTTCCTCGACGGGCGGGCCCGCTTCAATCTGAACGGCTTTTATTATGACCTCAAGGATGCGCAGCTGACTGCGGTCGGCGGCGGGGTCAACGCAAACCGGCTGATCAACGCCAACAAGGTGCGCGGCTATGGTTTCGAGGCCGATCTCGAAATCAAGCCAACCGATGCGCTGCTGATCACCGCTGGACTCAGCTACAACAACACCAGCATCCGCGATCGCAATCTGACGACGGCAGCGTGCGGCGCAGTGCGTGTCGATACCTTCCCCAATGTGTCGTTGTGCACTCCGCTTGATCCGATCGTGGTTCCGGCTGCCCCCTTCTCAGCGGCAATCGTCAACATCGACGGTAACCGCCTGCCGCAAAGCCCGCGCTGGATCGCCAACTGGACTGCGCGCTACGGCGTGCCGGTCGGCGATGGCGAAGTCTATGCCTATACCGACTGGGCGTATCGTTCGAAGATCAACTTCTTCCTGTATGAATCGATCGAGTTTCAGGACAAGCGTATGCTCGAAGGCGGGCTGCGGCTGGGATACAAGACCGATCGCTATGATATCGCTGCGTTCGTCCGCAACATCACCAAAGACACGTCGGCGGTTGGCGGGATCGATTTCAACAATCTGACCGGCTTTGTTAACGAACCGCGCGTCTGGGGGGTGGAAGCCGGGTTCAAGTTCTGAGTCGGAACGCTCCTAGCGGAAAGCCCGGTGATATTCAGTTCGCTCGTCATTGCGAGCGAAGCACGGCAATCAAGACTGTTCGCTGCTGACTCTGGATTGCCACGTCGCTGCGCTCCTCGCAACGACGATAGCGTGCATGAGTTGCAATTCCTGCAACTGCGATTGCGCTTAGCGCGTTTGCATTTTGTTAGCATATGCACAATAGATTGCATATCGAAACGGATTAGCCGTTTCGCTGACAATGGAAGGACCGTCGCATGACTGCGATCACACGGTCCGCAAGCATTGCCATCGGACTGGGGGCCCAGTTTATTCTCTTGGCCCTGGTACTTGGCTACTGATTGCAGACCTCCCCAGGAAGGCCCGGTGGCTCACGCTCCCGGGCCTTTTTATTGGCGATCAGTGCTTGTGCGGTTGGGGCGGTGCCGACAGGCTTTTATAGACTGCCTCGACAAACGCATCACCGCCGATGAAAGCGTCTTTGACTTCATACTTCGCGGCAGGCTTCATCGCCTGGATTTCGGCCAGCGTTTTCTTCGCCTTGATACCCGCCTCAACCTTGCCAATCACATCGGCAATCAGATTGCGCCACGCCTGCAGATCGGCACGGGTCGCCATCGGGCCATGGCCGGGAATGATTTTGGTTTCAGCATTGGTCATCGCCAGAACCTTGTCAGCCGCCACTACAAAGCCGCGCACATCGCCCCCTGATGCCAGATCGACAAACGGCAGGCTGACCTTGTTCATGAACAGATCGCCCATGTGAACAACATTGGCATTTTTCCAAAGCACGACAGAATCACCATCGGTGTGCCCGTCGTGCATATGGATCGTCCGCACCGTGTCGCCATTTAGATGCAGCGACAATCCATCATGATAGGTCACGACCGGAAGCGCGGTTGGCGGGGCAGGCGGAATAACGTTCCCCCGCAAGGTCGCCCCGGCAACCATTCGCGCGCGGACATTGTCATGCGCCATGATCAGCGCGCTCGCCTTCCCAAAATTCTCGTTGCCGCCCGTGTGATCATAATGCCAATGGGTGTTGATCAGGAACTTGACCGGGGTCGCGCCCAAGGCCTTGACCGCAGCTTGGATCTTCGGCGTCAGCGGCGCGAACTGATCGTCGATCAGGACAGTGCCATCGGGACCGTATGATACGCCGATATTACCGCCTGCGCCGAACAGCACTGCGACACCCGGCGCAAGTGCTTCGGCCCTGATCTCGACCTTCGAAAAATCCTGCTGAGCCAACACCGACGATGGCACCCCAAGCGTGAGAGCAAGAGCGATAAGCTGGCGCATGTTATATTCCCCTAATCGGTAAGATCATCCCACATACCCTTGATCTTGTCGAAAAAGCCAGTCGATTGGGGCGATTCTGCTCCCGTCTCGGTTTTGCGGAATGCCTCGAGCAACTCGCGCTGTTCGGCGGTAAGCTTGGTCGGCGTTTCAACTTGCACCTCGACCACCAGATCGCCTATCCCCCGCGCGTTGAGCACCGGCATTCCAGCCCCACGCTGCCGAAGCTGCTTGCCCGACTGGATACCCGCCGGAATGCGGATTTCATGATCAACACGGTCTAGCCCCGGCACTGTTATCGTGCCGCCCAATGCCGCTGTCGTGATGCTGATCGGCGCGCGGCAGAACAAGGTTGTTCCCTCACGCTGAAATACCGAATGGCGCCGGACGTGAAGGAAAATGTACAGATCGCCGGGAGACGCGCCGCGTTCACCCGCTTCGCCTTCGCCACTCAGCCGGATGCGGGTTCCATCGTCGACGCCGGGCGGAATTTCCACCTTGAGCGTCTTTTCCTTGTCGACCCGGCCCGCGCCTCTGCAAGCGGTGCATGGATCGGCGATGACCTGCCCTGCGCCGCGACACGTCGGGCAGGGACGCTCGACAACGAAAAAGCCCTGTTGCGCGCGCACCTTGCCTTGCCCGCCGCAAGTGCCACATGACTTTGCCGAGGTGCCAGGTTTGGCACCCGAGCCGCTGCACGGTTCACAAGCGACAGCTACTGTAACGCGGATGTCGTTCGATTTGCCGTGATAAGCATCCTCGAGGCCGATCTCCATGTCATAACGCAAATCGGCTCCGCGCTGCGGCCCGCGTTGCCGTCCACGCCCGCCTGCACCTTCGCCGAAGAAGCTTTCAAAGATATCGGAGAAACCGCCGAAAGGATCGCCACCGCCGCCACCGCCCTGTTGAAACGCTGCCTTGCCATACTGATTATACGCGGCACGCTTTTGCGGATCTTTGAGGACGTCATAGGCCTCGCTGATCGCCTTGAACTTGGCTTCCGCCTCGGCGGAACCGGGGTTTTTGTCTGGATGATATTTCATCGCGAGCTTGCGATACGAAGATTTGATCACCGCATCATCGGCGCTGCGCTCGACCTCGAGCAATTCGTAATAATCGTCGGACATATCGTAAGCCCCTCCCCTTCAGGGGAGGGGTGGGGGTGGGGGCTATCCGCCGTGGCAACGCACGTCAGTTCGCTCGCCGCTAACCCCCCACCCCTAACC
>JANPIQ010000281.1:0-10300 GCA_031425075.1 Sphingomonadales bacterium | reverse complement strand
GCTGGCAGATTTTCTGGGCGGCAAGGATGCCGATGCACGGTCGCGGCGGACCACAGCCGATGTCGATATGGCCATGTCCGGTTTCGATGCCGACGATCCCTGGCTCGCGCGCAAGGTGCTGGCGCAGGCCAGCCGCGATTCGTACGCGGCCGCAAACGGGCATGATTATTCGGACGCGTCGGACAGCGAAATGCTCGACAATTTCACTTACAACATCTTCCCGAACTGGGCGCCTTGGGGCGGATTCGTGCCCAACATCGTTTATCGCTGGCGGCCATGGGGCGATGCCGATCACTGCCTGATGGAGGTCCGCATATTGATGCGCACGCCGAAGGGTGAGAAGCCACCCAAGAGCAATCCGATGTTCCTGATCCCCGACGATCAGCCGTTCACCGCTGCGGCGCATCTGATCGGCGGCGCGCTTGCCAATGTGTTCGATCAGGACATGGCGAATCTGCCCTATGTGCAAAGCGGGATGAAGGCGTCTGCAAACAAGCTGATGGAGCTTGGTCATTATCAGGACAGCCGGGTGCGCCATTTCCACACAACGCTCGACAAATATATCGACGGCAGCCTGCCGGATGCGGCGTGAGCGTTGCCGATGACGCGGCGATCCGCGCGCTGATCGATGCCTATTCGGACGCTGTATTCCGCAGGGATCCGGTCGATTGGGGTGCCTGCTGGGCCGATGATAGCCGCTGGTTTCTGATGGGGCAGGAAGTTAAAGGACGCGACGCGATCGTGGCACTGTGGGCTCAGGCGATGTCGGGCTTTGCTTTCGTCGCCTTTTTCGCGCAGCCGGGCGTTATCGCAGTCGCCGGCGATCGCGCAACGGGGCGCGTCTGGACGCATGAAGTGCTTGAAATGCCCGACGGCAGCGTCAGCCGTCCAGTGGGACGCTACGACGATGTCTATGTCCGGACTGCCGAGGGCTGGCGCTTTGCCGAGCGGCGCTATGCGATGTTGAAAGGGTAGGGACACAAATGACGATCGTAATCGCGGGCGAAGTCGATTTTCCGCCTGAGAACCGGGCGGCGGCGCTCGACGGGGCAAAGGCGTTGATCGATATGGCGCTCGCCGAGGCGGGGTGCCGTCATTACGCGTGGAGTGCCGACCCGCATCTGCCGGGTCGCGTCCATGTGTTCGAAGAATGGGATAGTGCGGAGGAGCTTCAGGCACATCTGGAAAGCGAGGCGTACAAAGGGATGCTGGCGCATCTGGGCGGCTATTCGATCTTGAACGCTGTCACCCGCAAATATCGCTGTGATCTCGTCGAGCCGGTCTATGGTCCCGATGGCATCGCGACCGCAACTTTCCTGACAGCATAGGAGCGAACATATGGGCAGTCTTATGGGCAAGACCGCGATCGTTCTGGGCGCGGGCGGGACAGGCAATATGGGGCAGGCGATAGCCCGCGCGCTGCTGGCAGAAGGCGCGGCCGTGGTTGCGACCGGGCGGCAGGAAGCGCCTTTGGTTGCATTTGCTGAAGACAGCGGAGCCGAATGGAATCTGTGCGATATCGCGTCGAAAGCCGAAGTCGATGCGCTGTTCGACAGCGTGGTTGCCGAACATGGCAAGGTGGATATCGCGATCAACGCGACCGGCTGGGGACTGATGAAACCGCTGCTCGATGTGACCGAGGATGACCTCGACCGGATGGTGGCGCTTCAGTTCAAGGGACCGCACCACATGCTGGCGGCGTGCGTGCGCACAATGACGGGGGGTGGATCGATCATTCAGGTGTCTTCGGCGACGACGCGCGTCCCGATCTTCGACCATGCCGCCTATATCGGCACAAAGACCGGCTCTGAAGCACTCATTCGCTGCGTCGCAAACCAATATGGCGCGCAAGGAATCCGTGCCAATGTGGTGTCGCCGGGGCTCACATCGAGCCCGATGACCACTGGTGCGGTGGGCACGCCGGGCCTGATCGATGCGTTCGCCAAGGAATATCCGCTCGGTCGGATCGGCACATCCGAAGACATCGCTGCCGCCTGCGTGTTCCTGTCGCGAGACGATTGCTTCATGACGGGACAGAATTTGCAGGTGAACGGCGGGCTGACGCTGCGACGAAATCCGCGGCCCGAAGAGATCGGCGCATCGGTCGCAGCGGCAATGGCGGCCCGGACTTAAATCAGTCGCACTTTGCGGCCGACCCCGCCAAGCGCTGCGCGATCAGGTGCCGCAAGTGCGAACCGGCATGAAAGCCATACCGATCCGACCAGAGTGATGATGGTGGCAGGCCAGGCGACAAACGCAGGTGCCCCGGCGACGAGTTTTATCGCAAATGCCGCCGTCGCCGCAACCGCCAGCGCGATGCCGAAACCGCTCAGAAAAGGAGGATCGAACGGTAGCAGCCCATCCTCGCGCCAGAGCTGGATGATCGGCACAAGGCTCGCAACCAGAAACCCGGACGCCACCGCAATGCTCATTGCCGCGACACCGCCCTGTGGCATCATCGCAAGCGTTATCGCGACAGCGATCGCGATGCCGCACAGGCTGCCCAATTGCTGGCCCCAATAGCTGCGGGTCACCTGCTGGATCGGGGTTGCAGGGCCGGTAATGGCTTCGATCACCCGCGCGCCGGTCAATATCATCAGGGCGGGGTAGGCAGCGGCCGCCTGCTGGCCGAAAAGTGTCAGGACGAGCGGCCCGGCGGCTGCCATCACGGCTGCCAAAGGCAAGACGAGCGCGACCGACAAGCGTGTGGCAAAGCTGTAAATGTCTCGCACCTCACGCGCTTCGCCAGTCGATGCCGCAGCGGCAAGCGGGGCCATGACATAGGCAAATGCCGTGCGGACGAGCTGGACGATGCTCGAGACCTTGCGTGCAATGGTGTAAAGCCCTGCGGCAACGGCACCAGCGCTTCCGGGCAACCAGGCGTTGAGAATGATCGGCGGGCCATCGCCAAGCAGACGCGCTGTCAGGTTGGCGGGGAGTGCGGCGATCCCGGCTTTGAAGGTATCGCTCCGGATCGCGCGAGGAGCGGGGGCCAGCAGCAGGCCAAGATCATAATGTCGCGCCAGCAGTTTCACGCTCAGCACAGCGACGATGGCAAGCGAAGCGAGGTGCGCGATGACAATCGCCATGAAACCAAGCCCTGCTGCGTAAAGCCCGACCGCCAACACGGCCCGGATTGACTGTTCCCACATGAGCCTCAGCCGGATCTCCGCGCCGAAGACCCGCTTTGCGCGCAATGCCGACGTGGCGATCTCGACAAATGCCCAAAGTGGCAGCGCCCAGGCAAAGACGCGGACTGCACCGATCAAAAACTCGGCGTCGGCAGTCGCTGCATTGAACAACGTCGCGACCGCCGGTGCTGCCAGCGATACGCCGATCGCAATCGCTAGACACGGCGTCACTCCGAACAGCAGCGCCGATCGCAGCGAGGCGACCTGTTCGGCCATTGTCGCCGCTTTGGGAATGGTGCGTTGCAATGCCGAAGTCATCCCGAGATCCGCGACATTCTCGATCAGATTGATCGCAGCCCAGAGCACCGCGTAAAGCCCGTAGCCGGCGAGTCCGAACAGCCACACGTAGAGCGGCTGTGTCAAAACCTCGATTACGCCGCCCATCCGCGCAAGCAGCGTCGTGCCGGTTCCTCTGGCCACGTCGCTGGGGCGTATCGCATGCCGCTCCTGTCTCGTATCGTCTGCTTCGCGTTGTGCCATGCCCTTAAGCTGCTATAGGTGTTCCAAGGGTCGATTCATAAGCATTTCTCGCAGTTGGCTGTTGAGGAACGGGCGTCCAATCGCTATCTCTCAGACAGCCGAACCAAAGGATTGATCATGGCCGAATTCTTTTTGCCCAAGAACAGCACCATCAAGGGCAAAGGTAAGCATCACAAAGTCGACGGCGCAAACCGGACTAAAACGTTCAAAATCTATCGCTACGATCCTGATAGCGGAGAAAATCCGCGCTATGACAGCTTCGACGTCGATCTCGATAAATGCGGCCCGATGGTGCTCGACGCGCTGATCAAGATCAAGGGCGAGATGGATTCGACACTGACCTTTCGCCGGTCGTGCCGCGAAGGCATTTGCGGGTCGTGCTCGATGAACATGGATGGCAGGAATGGCCTCGCCTGCACAACCGCGATCGAGGACATCAAGGGCGATATCCGCATCACGCCGCTGCCGCACATGGACGTCATCAAGGATCTGGTGCCCGATTTTACGCATTTCTACGCCCAATACGCCTCGATCAAGCCATGGCTCCAGACCGTCACTACGACGCCATCGGGGAAGGAACGGCTGCAATCGCCCAAGGACCGGCTCAAGCTCGATGGGCTGTATGAGTGCATCCTGTGCGCATGCTGTTCGACCAGCTGCCCCAGCTATTGGTGGAATTCGGACAAGTTCCTGGGGCCCGCGATCCTGTTACAAGCCTATCGCTGGCTTGCCGACAGCCGCGATGAAATGACCGGCGAGCGTCTCGATGAACTTGAGGATCCGTTCCGGCTATACCGCTGCCATACGATCATGAACTGTTCGAACGTGTGCCCCAAGGGCCTCAGCCCCGCCAAGGCGATTGCCGAGGTCAAGAAGATGGTGGTGGAGCGGCAGGTCTAATCATGGCCGAAGACGCCGACACTCACACGAGCCACTTGATTCAGGAAATGCGGGCCGAAATGCGTGGGCGTTTCGATCAGACGGACGGATCGCTTGCGGACCTTATGCGCTGTGCGGACGGCAATACGATCTTGCTCAACCTCCTTTCGGGATTTGCGCACGGTGACGAGAGCTGCCTCGCCAGGTTGGATACCAAGTCGTCATATTCTTGACCGAACCGCTCCCCTCGTTCGTTTCCGAACCCGATCCCGATCATCCCGGCTGGGACAGCTGGGAGTTGCGTGATGAGACACGCTATAATGCCTTTCTCGGGCGACTGCTGATCCGACTTGCCGAAGATGGAAAAGCCTGGACGCGGATGCTTCCCGGGCAGCGGCATTCTAACCTTGGCGATGCGGTGCATGGCGGGACGATTACCGGCTTCGTCGATATTTCGCTGTTCGCTGCCGCTCGGCTGTTCGGGATGCTCGATCCGGGACCGGCAGTGACGCTCGATCTGTCGTTTCATTTCGTCGGTGCAGGCAAGATGGGCGAACCGCTCGATTGCGAACTCGAACTGGTCAAGGAAACCGGGCGGCTGCTGTTTCTGCGCGGGCTGGTGCGGCAAAGAGAGCATATCGTTTCGTCGTTCAGCGGTACGATCAGGAAGCCGAGCAGAAGGTGAGGGTTGGTCTGAACCAACCTCCCCATCGCCCTTGCGGTGGGGAGGGGGACCGCCGCGCAGCGGTGGTGGATGGGCCAGCGCCGGTGCCAATGCCCCTCCACCATTCGCTTCGCGAACGGTCCCCCTCCCCATTTTTGCAAAATGGGGAGGATGCGCGGTGACCTCGGTCCTTGCCCAGTACGACGCGCTGGTGGCGGCAGGCGAACTACGCCGCGATAATGAGCAATCGGCCGCCGCTGTCCGCCTTGATGCGCTCCAGAAAAAGCTCGAGGCTGCGCCTGTCAAAGGCAGTTTGCTCTGGCGACTTGCAGGCAAGAAGCCCGAGCGCCCGCGCGGCATTTATATGTGGGGCGGGGTTGGGCGCGGCAAATCGATGCTGATGGACCTGTTCAACGACCGCCTCAATCATCCTGCCAAGCGCCGGGTTCATTTCCACGAGTTCATGATCGAGGTGCATGGCCGCATCCGCGATGCCCGGCGTGATACGCCGGGCGATCCTATCGGGCCGGTCTCGGCCGCGATCCTGGCTGACACCAAGATCCTGTGTTTCGACGAAATGGTCGTCAATAATTCGGCAGATGCGATGATCATGTCGCGGCTGTTTACGGCATTGATCGATAGCGGCGTTACGATCGTCACGACTTCGAACCGCGCGCCCGACCAGCTTTACAAGGATGGCCTCAACCGCGAACATTTCCTGCCTTTCATCGCGCTGATCGAAGCGCAGTTAGATGTGCTGACGTTGAATGGCCCGACCGATTACCGGATGGCGCGGTTGTCAGGCGTCGATACCTGGCACACGCCAAACGGGCAGGCGGCAACCGATGCCGTCCGCTCGGCCTTTTTCAAGATGACGGATTACCCGCCCGAGGACAGCAAGCATGTGCCCACAGCCGAGCTCGATCTCGGTGGTGGCCGGATGCTCCATGTTCCCAAAAGCCTCAAGGGCGTTGCGGTGTTCTCGTTCAAGCGGCTGTGCAAGGAAGCGCGCGGGGCATCCGATTACCTCTCGATCGCGCGCAATTATCACACGGTCTTCATCGTCGGCATTCCCAAGCTGGGTGCCGAAAACCGCAACGAGGCCGCGCGCTTCGTGACGCTGATTGACGCGCTGTACGAACACAAGGTCAAGCTGATCGCGACCGCTGATTCCGAGCCGTCCGAACTCTATGAAGAGGGAGACGGGCGCTTCGAATTCGACCGCACGATCAGCCGCCTGATGGAGATGCAATCGCAGGAGTATCTCGCCAAAGGACATGGCGTGGGGTAACCAGTTGCGGGCATACAGGGAGAGCGAAATGCGTGTTCCGATATTGATGGCGACTGTGCTGCTCATGGGCTCACCAGCTATGGCCAGCGATGATGATTGGCACGCCAACGGCCGTGCGATGCTTGCCGATGCGATCGCAATCCCTTCGGTGTCCGATCGCCCCGTCGAAGTGAAACGGTTGGTTTCTTACCTCAAGGACAAGTTCGAAGCCGGCGGGTTTGCCGACGTCAAGGTGAAGGATCATGACGGCACCCAGTCGATGATCATTCGCTGGAAAGCAGCAGGCACGCCGCGCCAAAAGCCGATCTTGCTCCTGGGGCACCTTGATGTCGTCGATGCCAAGCGTGAAGATTGGTCGCGCGATCCGTTCACGCTGATCGAAGAAGGCGGATATCTCTACGGGCGTGGCACCGTCGATATGAAGAACGGGATCGTCGCAATCACCAATTCGCTGCTGTGGCTCAAGGCCGAAGGGTTCAAGCCAAAGCGCGATATCATCGTGTTCTTCTCAGGCGACGAGGAAACCGGCGGAAGGGGCGCCGGGCGTGCGGCAACTGAATGGCGCAGCGAGATCGACGCCGAATTCGCGCTCAATGCCGATGCGGGGGGCGGGGCGTTCCTCAAAGATGGGACGCTGCTCGGCTTCGGGCTTCAGACGTCGGAAAAAATGTATCAGGATTTCCACTTCACTGTGCGCAATCCCGGCGGGCACAGTTCGCGGCCGCGGCCCGATAATGCGATCTACGTGCTCTCGACCGCACTAAAATCACTCGAGGCGCACCGCTTTTCGCCAGCATTGACAGAGACAACCCGCGCCTATCTGCAATTTCGTCAGAAGCGCGAGCCCGGGAAAATCGGGGATGCCATGCGCCACTGGCTCGCCGATGAGAGCGATGGCGCGGCGGCGGATATGATTGAGGCTGATCCGACCGAGGTTGGCACCACACGCACCCGCTGCGTTGCGACGCGGCTCGAGGGCGGTCATGCCAATAACGCCCTGCCGCAGCTTGCCCGCGCGACCGTCAATTGCCGGATCCTGCCCGGCATTCCGGCAGCCGCGGTGCAAAGCGAACTCCAATTGCTTGCAGGAAAGGACGTGGTCGTCTCCCCGATTGAAGTCGCCAAGCCGTCGCCGCCGTCTCCGCTGCGCCCTGATATCGTTAAGGCCTATACCGACACCGTGCGCAAACGGCATCCCAAGGCGGAAATCGTCCCGCAAATGTCGCAAGGAGCGACTGATGGGCTGTTCTTCCGTGCCGAGGGCATTCCGGTCTACGGTGTCAACGGAACTTGGATCGTATTGCCCGACGACGAGCGTGCACATGGCCGCGATGAACGCATCCCGGTCAAGAGCTTCTACGAGACGCTCGATCACTGGCGCGATCTGGTGAAGGCGACGGCCGGGTAGGGCACTTTAGCTGGGGCGAGCCGACCCGGGAGTAAATCCCGGGTCGTCAGACGGGCACGATGTGCCCGCTGGCTGGCTTCGCGTGAGAGGGCGCGCAGGATGCGCGCTCCCCACGCTTCAGCGCGGTGCCATCCGGATCGCGCCGTCAAGGCGAACGTCTTCACCGTTGAAGTAACCGCACTCGATCATCGTCATGGCAAGCTGCGCATATTCGGCGGGCTGGCCAAGACGCTTGGGGAAGGGGACCGACGCACCGAGCGCATCGCGTACCGGCTGTGGCGCCCCTGCAAGCAATGGCGTATCGAAAATGCCCGGCAGGATGGTGTTGACGCGGATGGCTTCGTTCGCAAGATCGCGCGCGATCGGCAGTGTCATGCCGACAACGCCGCCTTTTGATGCCGAATAGGCTGCTTGGCCGATCTGGCCATCTTCGGCGGCGACGCTCGCCGTGTTCACAATCGCCCCGCGATCGCCGTCTTCCTGCGCGTCGAGCGTCAGCATCCCGGCCGCAGACTTCGCGATGCAGCGGAAGGTGCCGACGAGGTTGATCTGGATCAGCCAATCGAACGCGGCGAGCGGAAAATGTTTGATCGAGCCGTCTTCCTTCGACCGGCTGGCGGTTTTCACAGCGTTGCCGGTGCCTGCACAATTGACGAGGATGCGTTCCTGCCCATGCGCCGCGCGCGCTTTGGCAAAGCCGGCGTCGACGCTTTCGTCCGACGTCACATTCACTTCGCAGAAGATGCCACCGATTTCTGCTGCGAGCGCTGTGCCTTTTTCTTCCTGCAAATCGAAGATCGCGACCTTGACGCCCTTGGCGGCGAGCGCGCGGGCGGTGGCGGCACCAAGGCCTGAGGCACCGCCTGTGACAACTGCGGAAACTGTGGAGTCGAGTTTCATGGTTTCTCCTGTTTGAAACCCCTGCCCTTCAGGGGAGGGGCAGGGGGTGGGGGGTATCCGACATTCTACAGGTGGGGACACCCCAGCCCAACCCCTCCCCTGAAGGGGAGGGGCTTGATGTGGCTCAAAGCCGCTCGATGATCGTCACATTGGCAACGCCGCCACCTTCGCACATCGTCTGGAGGCCATATCTGCCGCCGCGTTGCTTGAGGGCATTGACCAATGTCGCCATCAGCTTGGTGCCCGAAGCACCGAGCGGGTGGCCGAGCGCGATTGCGCCGCCATTGACATTGAGCCGGTCGGGATCTGCGCCGGTATGCTTGAGCCATGCCAGCGGCACCGGTGCAAAGGCCTCGTTGACTTCATAAAGATCGATGTCACCAATGCTCATGCCCGCGCGCTGCAACGCGCGGTCGGTCGCGAACAACGGCTCTTCGAGCATGATGACCGGATCGCCCGCAGTCACCGTCAAGTTATGGATGCGCGCTATCGGCGTCAGTCCATGATCCTTCAGCGCCTGTTCGGACACGATCAGCACTGCCGATGCGCCGTCGCAGATCTGTGATGAGGAAGCAGCCGTGATCGCACCACCTTCGCTCAGTAGCTTGACCCCGGCAATGCCCTCGAGCGTTGCATCATGGCGGATGCCTTCGTCGGTCCGGTGCATTTCCCTGCCCTCGGGCGTTTCGATCTCAAGAACGAGGATTTCATTGTCGAAATGTCCGGCCTGCGTCGCCGCACTTGCCTTCTGGTGGCTCGAGAGTGCGAACCGGTCGAGATCGTCCTTGGTGAAGCCATGCTTCTTGACGATCATCTCGGCACCCGCGAACTGCGACCATTGGATGCCGGGATATTTCTCCTCAAGGCCCGGCGACTTATAATTGCCGAGCCCCTCCTTCATGTGGAAGATTGCGGTGCTGCCCATCGGCACCCGCGTCATGCTTTCGACGCCGGCGGCGATCACCACATCCTGCGTGCCCGACATCACCGCCTGCGCGGCGAATTGCATCGCCTGCTGCGACGACCCGCACTGACGATCGATCGTGACCGCAGGGACGCGCTCGCCCAGATGCTTGGTGGCAAGAACTGCATTGCGGCCGACCTGCATCGCCTGCTGCCCGCCTTGGCCGACACAGCCCATGATCACGTCATCGACGCGGTGGCCATCGATGCCCGTGCGTTCGACGATCGCGTCGAGTGTGGCGGCGGCAAGATCGACAGGGTGCCAACCTGCAAGCTTTCCATTGCGCTTCCCGCCTGCTGTGCGGACGGCTTCGACGATATAGGCAGTAGCCATATCTTGATCCTTCGTATCTCTGTTCTAAGGCCACAGCCCTTGCGCACA
Source organism: Sphingomonadales bacterium (assembly GCA_031425075.1). GTDB lineage: Bacteria > Pseudomonadota > Alphaproteobacteria > Sphingomonadales > Sphingomonadaceae > Aquisediminimonas. Next base: position 142 of record JANPIQ010000281.1, on the reverse strand, counting down.
TTGACGTTAACGGCAAGGGAAAGTTCGATATCCGATTGAAGTTGATAGGGAGAAGTCCGCATGAACGTGTCCGAAGCAGTCGCTTACCGCCGCTCGGTTCGGGGCTTTACCGACGAGCCCGTCGATATCGATTTGGTTCGCA
>JANPIQ010000280.1:0-1520 GCA_031425075.1 Sphingomonadales bacterium | reverse complement strand
CGAAAACATAAATGGTCGGATGTACAGTGACGATCCCTCAGCAGTTGGAATCCACTTTCTATCCATATCAACGATAGCGCTTAAGCTTTCCATAAATAAGTCTTCTGGAAGATTCGGCATGCACATGCGTTCAGCCGAAATATTCAGACGCTTAAGATTATCGCCTGGGCGAAAAATCAACGCTTCACCTGTTGAGGAGTGATACGCTTTCATTCCTTCAAAAATCGATTGCCCATAATGAATGGCCGGTGACGCTGGACTCATCGGCATATGCCCGTAGGGAACAATTCTGAAATTTTTCCACTCGCCTCCACGGAAGTCAGCCAGCAACATATGGTCGCTGCAAACTTTTCCGAAAGGAAGATTTGAGAAGTCTATTTCAGGCAGGCGCGAATGTTTTGTGCGATCTGTTTCAATTTTAAATGTTTCTACCATCTGGCTGGGATTTGGGGCAAGATACACAAAAAAACCAATCTGACTAACGATTGTTAGGCTACATTTTAGGCTTCCATGGCGTGTCCTGGACATTCAATTCCAGCGCCATTTTCCTTGCCAGAACAAATAAATAATCGGAAAGACGATTCAGGTATTGGATCACTAACCCATCAACTGCTTCATGATTATTGAGTGCGATCACGAGGCGTTCTGCACGTCTGCAAACTGTTCTGGTAATATGACAAAACGAAACGGACTGGTTTCCCCCAGGCAAAATGAACGACTTCATTGGAGGAAGTTCGGCATCCATTGCATCGATCGCTTTTTCGAGCGCTTGAACATCGTCAAGTAAGAGCGATGGAATTTTAACTTTTGTATTTCCAGGTTCTGTGGCGAGAATAGAACCAATGGTGAAGAGACGATCCTGAATTTCGATAAGAAAATGGTTGCGTTTTGTGTTGACATCCTGATCACGAAGAAGGCCGATCCACGAATTGAGTTCATCAACCGTTCCGTAAGTATCGATGCGAAGGTCCGCTTTCGAAACACGTTTTCCTCCGAAGAGTGCGGTTGTACCTTGATCGCCTGTTTTTGTGTAGATCTTCATTAATGCATTTTACCGCAAAGCCGCAAAGAACGCAAAGGTACGCGAAGAAATTTACGATGAACTGCTTGCAGCTTGTAGCCTGAAGCTTGCAGCCCACGAATCTACCTCCGCTAGAACTTAATGCGCTGCCACTGGCGCTCCTGCGCGATTAACTTTCTCGTTTTTCTTGTCCCACTCGATCAAGCCGTCACGAAGGCGGATGATTCGGTGTGCATAATGGGCGATGTCATCTTCGTGGGTTACCATGATGATGGTATTTCCTTTGTCATGGAGCTCCTGAAACAGGTTCATGATGTCGTATGATGTTTTTGTATCGAGGTTACCGGTAGGTTCATCGGCAAGAATGATAGAAGGATTATTTACCAAGGCGCGGGCAATAGCAACACGCTGGCGCTGACCACCAGAAAGTTCATTTGGTTTGTGATGATAGCGATCGGAAAGACTCACGCTTTCTAATGCCGCCATCGCCATTTCTTCG
>JANPIQ010000279.1:0-14947 GCA_031425075.1 Sphingomonadales bacterium | reverse complement strand
CGAGGCGATGATCGGCGATATTGAAGATCAGCTATCGCGCGCGGTGATCATCGATCCAACCACGCTTTCGGGCGACAAGGTCGTGTTCGGCGCAACGGTCACACTTCTGGACGAAGACGACAAGCCGATCCGCTACCAGATCGTGGGTCAGGCAGAGGCCGACGCAAAAATCGGGAGGATTTCGTACAACTCGCCGCTGGGACGCGCACTGATCGGGCGGATGCTCGATGACGAAGTTGAAGTCACCGTTCCGGCCGGGGACAAATATTATCAGATATCGAAGGTCGAATTCGTCTGACTATCTGGCATGGCGGTCGTTCTGGCCGCCTAACGCCTTAACATTTCGGGTTCAAGCATCCGGTGGAGATGCACAACCACGTATTTCATCTCGGCATCATCGACGGTTTTCTGTGCCTTGGCGCGCCAGGCTTTTTCAGCCGACTTATAATCGGCATACATGCCCACGATATCGATCGATTTCATATCGTTGAAATCGAGCGTTGTAGGATCCGACACGCGACCGCCAAAAACCAGATGCAGATTGCTCAATTGCTCCCCCGAAATTTACGACTTCTTAATTGCCGATTTTGCAGCCGCCGCGCCAACTGCCGTGGCAGCCTTCGCCACCTTACCGGCAATCCCACCAAGCTTTTCGCGGGCCGAATCCGCGTTAAGTCCAAGTTCGTCAAGCTGCGATTTCGCATTTTCTTTGGCATTGTTCACCGCATCGCGCGCTGTTGTGCGAATGCGCGTGCCAACCTTGCCGACTGCGCGATCCTCAACGACAGTTCGCGGTAACAGACCTGCCAGAATCGCCCCCACGGCAATGCCGCCAGCAATGGCAACCAGCGGATTGGTTTCAACCCCGGTCAAGGCGCTTTCTTTGGCTTGCCGGCCTTTATGGCGTGCCAACTCCGCCGCCTCGCTTGCCTTTGCCTTGGCGCGTTCGGCGGTTTCAAGCGCTCTGGTCTTCGCGCGCGTCGCTGCGTCAGTAGCGCGCTGTTTTGCAGTTGCACGGGCTGCATCTTCGCGTTCTGATGACGCTGCATCCTGATCAAAATTCTGGTCGGTCATTTCAGTTTCTCCTGCAAAACGCGCCTCAGCACGTTGAAAATGGGTTTGCGGAACAGCAACGCTGCAAAGACTGCAATTCCGGTTGCCGCAATGCCAGGTTTCGATTTGGCATGAGATGTCACGGTTTCGATCCCCGTCTTCACCAATGACTCAGGCCGCAACCGGTTCCGCGCTTCGGTCGCAGATTCGCGCAGCGCCACACGTTTCCGGTCTCTTTCGGCGCGAGCCTGATCATATTTATCCATCACCTGACCTCGCGTGACTTTAGCGCATTGCGGACGCGCGCGGCACCCCAACGCCCCGCGAGGAACGCGAGCAGCATTATGGCCGAGCTGACCGTGATGATCGCCCACGCGGCGCCCCAAACCGTCGCCAGAACCAGCATTGAAGCCACAATGATCGCTATTATCAATGCCATCGCCATTGTAACTGCGATCAAAATCGCTGCGATACCGGGAATCGCATGACCCAAACGTTCGCCGCTCTGCGCTTTTAGAAAGGCAATTTCGGCATGCGCAAAATTACGCGTATCGCTGGCAAGCTGCCCGAGCAGCGCGACAAGTGTCGGCTGTTTTGCTGTTTCATCGATGACGTCGGGGGCCGGATCCATCAGGCGCTATCGTCATCACCGGACTTGATGAGCCGCGTCAGGACAAACCCGACCGCCGCTGCGGCACCGATCGCAATAGCCGGCTGCGTGCGGATGAATTCGCGAGCATCGTCGAGAAGTTCATCGACATCCTTTGATTTCAGATTGTCAGCAACTCCAGTTATCGAACCTGAAGCCTTGCGCGCATAATCGCCGTAGGTGTCGCCAACACGATAATCGATTGTCTTGGCAACGTCCTCGATCATCTCTGCAAGCTCACTCAACGCGTCGGTCGCGCGGTCCTTGCCGGTATTGGCAACCTTACGGACAGTGTCCTGCGCTTGAGAGACAAAGGTTGCCGAGTGCGATTGGCGTGTGTCGCCGTCATCATCGCCATCGGTCAATGCCAGATCGGTACTCTGTCCGGTCTCGGCGTCGGCAGGGGCTGGCTTTAACGGGGCCTTGCGTGGCTTGGGTGCAGCTTTCTTGATTTCGATTGAAGTATCGATCGGGGTTTCGGTGGTCATGTTACGCCTTCCTTTGGTCCAGATGTCGTTTCACCGCCATTTGCATCACGCCGGTCGGGCCGATAAAGGCCTTGGGCCAATTCCGGCCAGCTTGTGAGCAATATAGTGACAGCCATTCTCGATATCCATGCCCGACAAATCATCGATAGCCGGGGAAATCCGACGGTTGAAGTCGATGTGTTGCTTGAAGATGGATCGTTTGGGCGCGCTGCCGTACCTTCGGGGGCCTCGACTGGTGCATACGAAGCGGTCGAAAAGCGCGATTGCGACCTGTCCCGGTTTCTGGGAAAAGGAGTCGCGCAAGCGGTTGAGGGCGTCAATCGCGAGATTGCCGATGCGTTGAACGGATTCGATGCGGAAGATCAGGCAGAACTCGACGCCGCGTTGATCGCGCTTGATGGAACGGAGAACAAGGCCCGGCTTGGTGCCAATGCGCTGCTCGGCGTCAGCCTGGCTGTGGCCAAGGCTGCGGCCGATGCACGAGGCCTTCCGCTCTACCGCTATGTCGGCGGTGTTTCGGCTCACGTGTTGCCGGTGCCGATGATGAACATCATCAATGGCGGGGCACATGCCGATAATCCCATCGATTTCCAGGAATTCATGATCATGCCGGTCGGCGCTGCATCGCTGTTCGATGCAGTGCGGATGGGGTCGGAGATTTTTCACACGCTCAAAACAGCGCTTCATGACAAGGGTCTGGCGACCGCAGTTGGCGATGAGGGCGGGTTTGCGCCGAACCTTGCGTCTGCGCCCGATGCGCTCGATTTCATTATGGCGAGCATCGAGAAAGCGGGTTACACCCCCGGTGACGATGTCGTGCTCGCGCTCGATTGCGCGGCCACCGAGTATTTTCGAGATGGGGCTTATCACCTTGACGGAGAGGGGCGGGTGCTCTCCCCCGATGACCATGCCGCCTATCTTGCGGATCTGGCTGCGCGCTACCCAATTGCGTCGATCGAGGACGGCATGGGCGAGGATGACCGTGCAGGCTGGAAGTCGCTTACCGACGCCATCGGCGGCAGCTGCCAATTGGTCGGAGACGATTTGTTTGTGACCAATCCCAAGCGCCTGCATGACGGAATAAACGAAGGGCTCGCCAATTCGATCCTCATCAAGGTAAATCAAATTGGCACGCTGACTGAGACGCTCGCCGCAGTCGATATGGCACATCGCGCCGGATATACGGCCGTGATGTCGCACCGTTCGGGCGAAACCGAAGACGCAACCATCGCCGATCTTGCTGTTGCCACCAATTGTGGGCAGATCAAAACTGGCAGCCTTGCGCGTTCGGATCGGCTCGCCAAGTACAACCAGCTCATCCGAATCGAGGAAGAACTGGGCAGCGTCGCGCGCTATCCGGGCCGCGCGATTTTTTCACGCTTCGCCAGATAGCGATTGACGCAGCATATCGGTTCTGATTCAAGCCGTCATCGTGAAGCATGCACGATATCTGTTGAAATTGCTGCGGTCTGCGATTTGGCCGACCATGGCGTTTTCGGTGATCGCGTTTTTTGGTTTTTATGCTCTGTTCGGGTCGAACGGTCTGTTGGCCTGGGGAGACTATGCGCAGCGTTACGACGCGCGGACAGCCGAACTTGCCAGGATCGAGAAAGAACGCGCCCAATTGGCGAATCGGGTTTCGCTGCTCGATCCGCGTCATGCCAACCCCGATATGGTTGATGAACTGGTCCGGCGTGACTTGGGCCTTGCGCATCCTGACGAAGTGATTATCCCACTGAAATAGGGCAGGCGGGGAAGCCATACGCAGCGTTGTCGATTGCCCTCAACCTGCATCACTGCCAATAAACAGGTCGCGAAACGCATTCGGATTGTCACCGGAAGGAACCTGAATTGGCCAAAGCCAGCAAGCCCGCAAATGAGGCTGCACCGCCTGCGCAGTTTAACATGGCGCGCTATGAAGCGAGCCGCGATCAACTTCTGCAATTCTATCGCGAGATGGTTCTGATCCGTCGCTTCGAAGAGCGCGCCGGCCAACTTTACGGGCTTGGGCTGATCGGCGGGTTTTGCCACCTTTATATCGGGCAGGAAGCCGTTGCGGTCGGGTTGCAGTCGGCGCTGACGGCGGGCAAGGATAGCGTGATTACAGGCTATCGCGATCATGGCCACATGCTTGCTTATGGCATCGATCCAAATCTTATCATGGCAGAATTGACCGGCCGCGGTGCAGGGATTTCGCGCGGCAAGGGCGGCTCGATGCACATGTTCTCGACAGAGCACCGTTTTTACGGTGGCCACGGGATTGTCGGCGCGCAGGTGAGCCTCGGCGCAGGGTTGGCATTTGGGCACAAATATACCGGCGATGGTGGCATCTGCATCGCCTATTTCGGTGATGGCGCGGCCAATCAGGGGCAGGTGTACGAAAGCTTCAATATGGCGGCATTGTGGAAACTGCCGATTGTCTTTGTGATCGAAAATAACGGCTATGCGATGGGCACCAGCACCGCGCGTGGCAGTTCTGAAACCGAGTTCTTCCGACGCGGCGATAGCTTCCGTATCCCGGGAATGCAGGTCAATGGCATGGATGTGCTCGAAGTGCGCGGCGCCGCCGAAGCAGCGTTCGCCTATGTCCGCGAGGGCAACGGGCCCGTCGTGATGGAACTCAAGACTTATCGTTACCGGGGGCATTCGATGTCAGATCCCGCCAAATACCGGACGCGCGAGGAGGTTCAGGACGTACGCGAAAAATCCGATTCGATCGAAGCCATCAAGAAAGACATGGAAGCTGCGGGCATTTCCGAAGACGAAATCAAGGCCATCGATAAGGAAATCAAGGCGATCGTCACCAAATCGGCGGATTTTGCCGAAAGTTCTCCCGAGCCCGATCTCGCCGAACTCTATACCGACGTGCTGGTGGGGAGCTACTGATGGCCGTCGAGCTCAAAATGCCCGCTCTTTCGCCCACGATGGAGGAAGGCACGCTTGCCAAATGGCTTGTGAAGGCTGGCGACGAGGTCAAGGCAGGGGACATTCTCGCCGAGATCGAAACCGACAAGGCGACAATGGAATTCGAAGCCGTGGACGAGGGTATCGTTGCCGAAATTGTGATCCCAGAAGGCAGCGAGGGTGTGAAAGTTGGCACCGTCATTGCGCGAATGGCGGGAGAGAATGAAGAAGAAACTGCTGCCGCTGTGCCTGTTGCCGCCGCACCGGTACCTGAAAGCACTGCACGGCAGGCTGCGCCTTCGGCCACAGTGGCGCTTGTTGCAGCTGCGCAGCCAGCGCCCGCCCGCTTGCCCGAATGGTCGGGCCCTGTGAAAACGCAAACGCTTCGCGAAGCTTTGCGCGATGCGATGGCCGAAGAAATGCGCGCCGATGATCGCGTGTTCGTGATGGGCGAAGAGGTCGCCGAATATCAGGGCGCGTACAAGGTTACTCAGGGGCTGCTCGAGGAGTTCGGCCCGCGCCGGGTGATCGACACCCCGATCACCGAATATGGCTTTGCCGGCATCGGCACAGGTGCCGCGATGGGGGGATTGCGCCCGATCATCGAGTTCATGACATTCAACTTTGCGATGCAAGCGATCGACCACGTCATCAATTCTGCGGCGAAGACCAATTATATGTCGGGCGGGCAAATGCGCTGTCCTATCGTGTTCCGCGGTCCCAATGGCGCAGCGAGCCGCGTTGGCGCGCAACACAGCCAGAATTACGCGCCCTGGTATGCCAGCGTTCCCGGGCTGATCGTGATATCGCCATACGACGCTGCCGATGCCAAGGGACTGCTGCGCGCCGCGATTCAATGCCCCGATCCGGTCGTGTTTCTCGAGAACGAGCTTCTTTACGGTCGCAGTTTCGAAGTTCCCGACGGCGATGTCACGCTGCCCATCGGCAAAGCGCGGACGATGCGCAGCGGCAAGGATGTGACGTTGGTCAGCTATTCGATCGGCGTCGGCCTCGCGCTCCAGGCTGCCGATGAACTGGCAGCGGAGGGGATCGACGCGGAAGTGATCGATCTGCGCACGCTGCGCCCGCTCGACGAAACTGCGGTGCTCGAAAGCCTCAAGCGGACCAACCGGATGGTCGTCGTCGAAGAAGGATGGCCGACCTGCTCAATCGCGTCCGAAATCATCGCAATTTGCATGAACAAGGGCTTCGACGATCTCGATGCGCCGGTTGGCCGCGTTTGCGACGAGGACGTTCCCTTGCCCTACGCCGCAAACCTCGAAAAACTGGCGATCATCGATGTCCCGCGCATCGTCAGCGCGGTCAAGAAGGTCTGCTATCGCTGATCAGGCTGCAGGCCCGGTGTTGTAGACGTTGCAGCGATAGACTGTCGTGATCGGCGCAGGATTGTAAATCTGCGAAAGATCGCGCGAATCGCGAACGATGAACGATGCTTCGTATCGCATCGTTCGCGCCGGGATGAACATTGTGGTGAACAACGGGCGGTAATCGTAGAAGATTTCGACGTGCATGACCGCCGATCCATCGGGTGCTGTAATCTTTGCCCCTGTTGGCCCCATCCCCGGCAAAGTGGTTCCGGTCGCCCCGGTGTTTTCCGCGCCATAGCTTCCGACCACGGCCTTGGTGCCCATGCAGCGCTGCCATTTGATCCATTGGCCGCCGTCGGGGTTCTGCTGCAAGCTCGAAAGAATCACGCGACTGCGGGTGCCGATGTCGAGCCCGTCGGTCTGTTTTTTGATCCCGATGAAACTGTCGATGACATCGGCTTCGCGGATCTGCGTTGCTGCCAGGTTCGAACTTTCACCGACCCGCGACATATTATCGCCAAGCGCCATCGCAGCCTGACTGATCTTGAGGTTCGTGCTTGCCAGATGTGACATTTCGAGGCCGAAGCCGCCAAGAGTGACGAGGAACGGCAAGGCGTAGGCAAATTCCAGCATCGCGAGCCCGGACGTATCATCGCGGAGCCTGACAATGGCTGTGGTCAATCTGGAAAATGAATGGATCATGTGCAAACCACCGTGGCTGTGCGAACCGCCTGGTTATCGAAAGGCTGATTGCGGATTACCGTTGTTGCAGAGACTTTCTGGGTCCTTGTCCAACCGAGCATCCCGTAAAGCGGGAAAATGCGAGGAAATTCGACCGTGACATTGTATTTCGTTATGTCATCCGCGCCGCCTTGCCCTGCCGATCCTGAATCGGCGTCCCATTGGGCGTTGCCATTTTCGTCTTCGAAACATTCACCAGGATCGCGGAAATTGTCAGCATCGGAATCGGTGAATTTCTCCTGCGATCCGGCCCGTGTAAAGCTCTGGTAATTCTTACGGTCGAATTTGAACTCGCCATTCGCCACGAGCGGACGGACCAAATCTTCGACCTTTCGGTTTAATCGCACTTCGTCTGCCGATCCATTTTCGAGCGTCCCGTCGCGTGCCGCTTTGTGGACGACACCTTGAAGCGTCGAATGAATGAAGGCGCGATAGCCGAGATCGAAGACGGCCATGAGAAGCGTCAAGAAGGCCGGCGCGATGATCGCGAACTCGATCAACGTCGTGCCTTTGCTGTCGCGGCGAAGCCGCCTGGCAATCGCGGCGATCATCGTGTCAGCCTCAAATCGGCGATATTGTCCGCGATTCGGCGAAATTCATTGTTGAGCTGTTCGGCGGACTCAACGAATTTGAAGTGACTTGGTGTTGACGCACAGGCCTGCATGTCGCTGAAATCGTCCCCGGATCCCGAATCCTGCAGCGCGATCATCCATACGGTGATCTTCATTGTCTTTGCCTGTTCGCACATGATCCGAAGTCGCCGGTTGTGGATGGTGTGCATCGTATCTTTGGATGTTCCGCGCGGTGCGACGCGCTGATCAAGCTCGTTCCAGCCGTGGAACGTGTATTGTTTGTCATGTGCATTCATTTCACCGTCGGTCATGAAGACGATGTGCCGATCAACCGGCTCGCCATTCCACGAGTCAGGATTGTCGGCGGCAAAGATTCCCTCGCCAGACAGGAAACGTGCACCCCAGATAAAGCCGATGTCGTGCATTGTCCCGCCGCCGATGGTCAGGCTATTAATATAATCCTGGAACGACGACAGGCTGGCATAGCCGGTTGGCGGCGATGTAATCGAGGTATATTCCATAAGCCGCCGAGCTGGTTCCATATGGCAACGGCTATTTGATTCCTTCGTGCCGAAATTATTGTCTTCCACCGTTGTCCGGTGGTAGATCATTTCTTCCCAAGCCGGGCGCCAGCGCGTTTCATCGCTGTCTGGGATCAGGTTGATATCAAGGTCATAAGCCCCCGCGGGCGGATTGGGGCCCAGGGGCACCGATACAGGCGTCGATGCGTCGATCGTATCGAGCGTATCGGCCTCTTCGATGCAGCCGCGCCACTTCACCGTTGTATCGCCGGTGACCGTGGACCCGGGCGAATCCACCAAGCGGCGAATGTCGTAAAGTCCTTCTTCGAGGACGTATTTTGAATCAGGATTTCGCGTGTTCGAGGTGTAGATCGAAATGGGAGTTCCCACGGCAAAATCAGTGACTTCAACCGGCGCTTCACGATAAATCCACGGCTGGGATTCATTCTGAGCATATGCCGTTATGTAGGTGGTTTCGGTCGACTTCAGCTTTCTGCGGCAGCTTCTGGTGCTGCCGCTCCGGTCTGGCGCTCCTGTATACCCCCAGTCGGCACCTGCGGTGGCGTTGTTCGAATGCGCAATTGCGGTCGTCGCTGCTGGCGGGGGTCCCCCGGAGACGACCGGATTTGGGCCGCCTGTGAAGCTGGGGCTGCCTGTAAATGACTGGTTGCGGCCATAACGTGCGCAGTTCGCCGATGTGATTCCCGCCCCGCCGCTGAAAATCTCGTCATCGAGTGGCACCGGTGTCCCTGGTGTACCCGGGAACACCTGCTTGTTCATGTTTGCGACGCGGGTTTGATAAATCCAGTCGGCAGTGCCGGTGCCGCCGGTCAGGTACGCGGGCGGGATTGAATAGCCCACGTTCACATTGGTGCTGTAAGGCACGACCGCATAGCGGATCCGGCCTTTGTCGGGGTCACCTGGCCCCAGGATATTGTAGAAATTGATGACGGCCTTCTTCAACTCGCTGATCCGCGTGCCACTCCCTAGGCCGCCGCTCATCGAACCGGTCACATCGAGCACCAGCGACACATCGACATTACCGATATCGAGCCGGGCATCGCACTTGACTTCGAGTTCCGTCGACGGTGTTCCAAACGCGGTCATTACCGTCATCGGGACTTTGGCTTTGGCGACGCCTGCGATCTCTCCTTCGCTGTTTTGCGTTGGCACGAATGTGATCGCGCTGGTTCCGAATGCGCCTGTCGGAAAATTATTCTTGAAGAACGCATCGGCCTTAGCTTTCGCCGACGCATCGAAACTGGCGTTGGTCGCATATTTGCGCCCTGCCAGCACGCCCGCGTCGCACGCCTGCTGCAATCGCGATTTGACAAGATAGGTGCGACTCACATCGACCCCGGCACCGATCATTCCCACGAGCGGGATCGTAGCGGCTGCGACGAGCATCAGCGTATTGCCTGCGGTATCGCTGGCAATACGGCGAAGAAGCGTCCGGCGGGCGCTTGACGCCTGTACGGCTGGCGATCGGTGTGTGCATATCTTGTCCATGAGACGGCTTTGGCCCAACCGTGGCTAACGCCAGTTGAATCGAGAAAGTTAATGCTTCGTTTGCTACAAAAATCCTTTTTCGATGCCGCAATTTTGGATTCGGCATGAGCAAAGTCGCACAATCCGAGCCCGTCACGCTCGCGCTAAATTACGCGCCTGCGCGCAATCGATTTGCGTACGAAACGCTGTTTGCGCTCGATCACCGGTTGAACCAGATTGTTGCGGGCACCCGGGAGCCGCGACTGGCAGCAATCAAACTGGCATGGTGGCGTGATCAACTCGAGGGCTTGGCAACGTCGCCCGACACAGCCGATCCGCTGCTCATAGCGTGTCGTCAAGTGCTCAGGACAAACCCGGTGTCTGGCGCCCAATTGGGCGAATTTGCCGAAGGCTGGGCAATGATGCTCTCGCCCGATCTCGATGACGATGATGGATTGCGGACGATTGCCTTGCACCGGGGGGCGATGCTTTTTGCCGCAATTTCGGCATGTGTGGGCGCGCCCAGTCCCGACGACGCTGGTCGTGCGTATGCGTTGGCCGACATCATGAGGGCGTCGCCAGATGCGGATGTTCGCATCCGGGTGGCGACGATGATCGCCGCATTGCCGCGCGCGCGGCTGGCCAATTCGCTGCGGCCGTTGACGTTGCTTGCGCACTGGGCGCGGATCGATGCCCGCAGGGCGATCAGCGGCACGGCATTCATGACGATGTCAGCCCGCGCCGCATCGGCCCTCGGGTTTGCGATCGTGCCGAAGTCTGTATAAATTCGACGCGATTCGCTGAAGGGGGTACGCGCGGTTATGTGGCGATTTCTGGCAGGTGTTGCGTCTGCGATGCTGATGATGACGGCGGGGATTCTGGTCTGGCGGTCGAGCGCCGATGCTGTTCAAACAGACTTTCCCGCGGCGCCTCCCGCCAACGACGCGATGACTTTTGCCGATGTCTCGCCGCCCATCGAGGCATCTGAAAAGACCCGCGAGGAGAAGCGGTTTTCGCGATATGACAAGGACAAAAATGGAGCAGTATCGCGCGGCGAATATCTGATTTCGCGCCAGAAAGCCTATGCCAAGCTCGATACCAATGCCGACGGAAAGCTGTCGTTCGACGAATACGCCGTCAAAACCGTGGCCAAGTTTGCAACCGCCGACCGCGATCGGACAGGCGCGCTGACTGCCGCCGAATTCATGACGACGCGCGTGGTGCGCAAAACGGCGAAATCGAAATGCCCGCCGCCATCGCGGCTTCAGCAAGCCCCGGCGGCACCTTCTGCTGGCGATGATGACGAGGCTTGACGGGCAATCCAGTCCTTGAGTGCGGCGCGCCCGCGATCTGTATAACCGCGCTTCCGGTCCGCCTTGCGCACCTTTTCGGCCAGCGGCGGGAATAGCCCGAAATTGACGTTCATCGGCTGAAACGTCTTTTCGTCGGCACCGCCAGTGATATGCGCCAGCAGGGCACCAAGCGCGGTTTCCAATGGGGGAAGCACGGTCGATTTGCCCGCAAGGTCCTCGGCCCAAAATCGCGCCGCCAGCAAGCCTATGGCAGCGCTTTCGATATAGCCTTCGCACCCGGTGATCTGCCCGGCAAACCTGATGTGAGGCCGCGATTTCAACCGAAGCGTATTATCGAGCAGGCGCGGCGAATTGATGAACGTGTTGCGATGGAGGCCACCCAATCGTGCAAAATCGGCTTTTTCAAGACCGGGAATCATCCGAAACACGCGCACCTGCTCCGCATGTTTGAGCTTGGTCTGGAACCCGACCATGTTCCAAAGCGTGCCCAGCGCGTTGTCCTGCCGCAGCTGGACGACAGCATAGGGCCACCGCCCGGTGCGCGGATTATCGAGCCCCACCGGCTTCATCGGGCCATGACGCAGCGTATCGATCCCGCGATCCGCCATGACTTCGATCGGCATGCAGCCGTCGAAATAGGGCGTATTCGCTTCCCATTCCTTGAACTCCGATTTCTCGCCCGAAAGCAGCGCCGCGTGGAACTCGAGATATTGTTCCTTCGTCATCGGACAATTGATGTAATCTGCGCTATCCCCTTTGTCCCAGCGGTTGGCGCGCCATGCCACGTCCATGTCGATGGTGTCGTGATAGGCGATCGGTGCAAGCGCATCGAAGAACGCCAGCGCGTCTTGCCCCGTCTCAGCTGCGATGGCACTGGCGAGAGCGCTTCCCGTCAAAGGGCCTGTTGCAATGATGGTGGGGCCACGGGGAAGCGTGTCGATTCGCTCGCGGACCAGTTCGATGTTGGGGTGCGATGCCACAGCCTGGGTGACGGCATCGGCATAACCATCGCGATCGACCGCGAGCGCTGATCCGGCCGGCACGCGGTGCGCATCGGCTTGCGCCATGATCAACGATCCCAGGCTGCGCAATTCCTGATGGAGCAACCCCACTGCGTTGCTGTCTGCATCATCCGAACGGAAGCTGTTCGAACAGACCAGTTCGCCAAGCGCATCGGTTTTATGCGCTGCGGTTGGTTCCACCCCGCGCATTTCCGAAAGACGCACCTTGATCCCCGCTTCGGCGAGCTGCCAGGCGGCTTCGGATCCGGCGAGGCCGCCGCCGATAACGTGCACCTGACTCATGCGAGAACTCTGGAAGTTGACGACATGTCACAGGCAAAATCACCCCCCCTAAGGGTAATCAGTCCGAAAGGGGGCGTCCGGTGGGCTTGCAAAATCAGGTAAACATCTGTCATTCCGCGTCAATAGGATGTTTCCTGCTATAGGTCAAGCTTCCCAACCACATGCTCTTCTCGGTCGGCCGTTTCCTCGTTCGAAGCCGCCCCGTTAGGGCTTTGGTAAGCCCGAGCGCTGAAGGGACGGGCGATGTCATCGATTCTGAAGAGTGCCGCAGTCGCAGCCGGGCTTTCGTACCTGGTCTTTATAGTTTTGGGCGAAGAAGTTTCAGAACTCACGATCGTCTGGAAGGGCGCTGGCTTGACGCTGCTGGCGGCATGGGCGCTTGCCGTCGCGCGCAAGCCCGAGGACCGCATCATCGCTGCGGTCCTGGCGTGCGGCGCTGTGGGTGACGTTCTCTTCGAAACCCATGGAATGACGATTGGTGCGCTCGGCTTTGCGTCCGGGCATGTAATTGCCATCTGGCTGTACACGAGACACATCAGGGGCCGGATCGTCGGATCGCAACTGGCTGCCGCGGTTGCCTTGGCGATCGGCACACCGCTGATCGCATGGCTTTTGACGGGCGGGCTCGACATCGTGGTTTATGCAACGATGCTCGGCGGCATGGCGGCGAGCGCATGGCTCAGCCGATTTTCGCGTTACAGCGTCGGGATCGGGGCTGTAATGTTTGTCGTATCCGATCTGATAATCTTCGCGCGGATGGGACCGCTGGCGGATGTGACGTTGGTGCCGGCGGCGATCTGGCTGCTATATTTTGGCGGGCAGTATCTGATTGCAACCGGTGTTATCAATTCGCCAGCAAAGCCTCAACGCTTGCCTTGACGCCATGGCTGGGCCAGAGCGCGGCGGATGACCACGCAGCCGTCGCGCGCATCTGACGTTCCGCATCTGGCATCGCGTGGCGCGCCGTTGCGCATTCTTGATCGCTATTTCCACAAACAGCTCGACCGGCTCGATTCCGCATTGGAGGCAGGGGGGATCGAGACAACGCTTCCCGATGGCAGCGTTCGCATCCTTGGCTGCCGCGCGGCCGGACCTGTCGCAATCGTCGAGCTGAAAAGCTGGCGCGCGCTGATCCGTCTGGCAACAGGTGGGTCTGCAGGCTGGTATGAAGCGTGGGAGGCCGGAGAATGGGCCAGCCGCGATCCTGTTCCGCTGTTCGATCTGTTCATGCGCAACCGCAGGACACTGGGCGGGCAGGCACGGGCAGCGGGCGTGTCGAGGCTGGTGCGCACGCTGCTGCACCGGCGAAATGCCAACAGCAAGGAACAGGCAAGACACAATATCGCGGCGCACTATGACCTGGGCAACGCGTTCTACGCCGCATGGCTTGATCCGACGATGAGCTATTCGAGCGCAATCTTTGCCCAACCGTGCAACGGCGATGAGCCCCTTGCAAAAGCGCAGGAACGCAAATGGACGGCGCTAACCGATCGGCTGCAATTGCATCCGAGATCAAATGTGCTGGAAATCGGATGTGGCTGGGGGTATTTGGCAACGCGGCTTGCCGAGCAGGGCCATAGCGTCACGGCAATCACGCTTTCGCCTTCGCAACGCGACTGGGCCGACGCGCAGGTTCGCGACATGGCCAATCCCCCGATATTTGCGCTCCAGGATTATCGCGACATCGAAGGGGCGTTCGACGCAATTGTGAGCGTCGAAATGGTCGAAGCTGTCGGGCGTGAGTATTGGGCGCAATATCTAGGCACGATCGCACGGAGCCTCAAACCCGGCGGACGGGCGGCCATCCAGTTTATCGCCATAGCCGATGATGTCTTCGATCAATATGCCAGCAGCGCCGATTTTGTGCAGACCTATGTGTTTCCCGGGGGCATGCTGCTTTCGGAAAGCCGGTTCCGCGCACTGGCAGAAGCGGCTGGATTGCGGTGGGAGGATCCCGTGCATTTCGGCCCGAGCTATGCCGAAACCTTGAAACGCTGGCGATTGCAGTTTGATGCGGCGATTGCGACAGCGGCGATGCCCCCGCAATTCGATGATCGCTTCATCCGGCTTTGGCGTTATTATCTGCAATATTGCGAAGGCGGGTTTCGCGGAGGCGGGATCGATGTGGCGCAGGTGACGCTTGTAAAAGACACATAGGGGGAGGCGCATATGCGCAAATGGCTGTTGGGTCTCTTGGCCGTTCTGGCGACCGGTGCGGCGGTCTTCTGGTTCAGTGCAAACAAGACCACGCGCAACCTGCTTACCAATCTGCCGACCGACCGCAATGTGCTGTTCTGGTCGACGCCGCAGCGTGATGCCGCATTCCGAATGGTCGATTCGTTGCCAATCCTTGCGCAATCGTCGACGATCGCAGCAGGCGGGGACGTGTTGCCGCTGCCCAAAGGCGAACGCCTCAATATCGATTTCGATATTGCTGCCTATATGCGCAACCAGCGCACTTCGGGTCTTGTTATTGTCCACGACGGGCGATTGCGCGACGAACGCTACGGCCTCGATTTCGATGCGCAGGGCAAATGGACGAGCTTTTCAGTTGCAAAATCGCTGACATCGACGCTGGTGGGCGCC
>JANPIQ010000278.1:0-17405 GCA_031425075.1 Sphingomonadales bacterium | reverse complement strand
CCCCCAATGGTTCGGGGTGATGCCGCAGGCGCCGCTCGAGGTGAAACCTGTCGAGGCGTTCCGAGAGAAATCAGCGGGCAAGGCTTTTTATCAGCGCCCAGCGCCCGATGGCTCCCGCCCGGGAGTGTATTATGCGAACCTCTACAATATGGCCGATATGCCGCTGACTGAGGTCGATGCGCTGTTCTATCATGAAGGCATTCCCGGCCACCATTTGCAGTTGGCGATCCAGACCGAGCTAAAAGACCTGCCTCCGTTCCGCAAATTCGGCGGGGTAACCGCCTATTCCGAAGGCTGGGGACTGTATTCCGAAAAGCTCGCAAAGGACATGGGGCTGTATACCGATCCCTATCGCGATTTCGGGCGGTTGCAGCTGGAACTGCATCGCGCGATCCGGCTGGTGGTCGATAGCGGGCTGCATCACAAACGCTGGACCCGCGAAACCGCAATCAAATATGTCGGGGATAATTCAGCCGATGCCCCCGGTGGGATCGTCAAGGCGATCGAACGCTACATCGTCTATCCGGGGCAGGCTACCGCCTACATGGTCGGCAGGCTCAAGATCAGCGACCTTCGCGCCAAATCGGAAAAGGCGTTGGGCAAAAAGTTCGACGTTCGCGGTTTCCATGATGTCGTGCTGAAAAATGGGCCGGTGCCGCTCGATGTGCTCGAGGAGCAGGTCGATTTGTGGGTGGCTTCAGTAAAATCCGCACGATGATGTTCTGCGATCAAATCCTCCCCATTTCGCTTGAAATGGGGAGGGGGATCAATCGACGCGCAGACGTCGAATGGTGGAGGGGCCAGCAATGTCAGTGCCTAGCCCCTCCGTCAGTCGTCTGCGCGATTGCCACCTCCCCATTTCAAGAAAAATGGGGAGGATAAAGATATGAAACTCGCCTGGTCGCTGGCGCTGCGGGATTTGAGGGGCGGGCTTTCGGGGCTACGGCTACTCGCGATTTGCCTGTTTCTGGGCGTTGCGGCGATTGCCTCGGTTGGCAGTTTGACCGCGTCTATTGTTGCGGGGCTGTCGTCCCAAGGGCAGACATTGCTTGGTGGCGATGTCGAGCTTGAGGCGACGCAGCGGCAGGCCGATCGCGCTGAACTGGCGGCATTCGCAAGGGAAGGTCGCGTCGCGCAAACGATCCAGATGCGCGCAATGGCAATTGCAGATAACGGCGAAAGCCTGCTGATCGAGTTGAAAGGCGTTGATGCCAATTGGCCGCTTTATGGTGCGTTCGTCTTGTCAGACGGTGCTGCGGGCGCGCGACCATCTGGAACCCACGTGGCGATAGCACCGGCACTCGCCGAGCGGCTGGACCTCAAGGTTGGCAGCAGCTTCCGCATCGGCGAGGCGCGGTTCGATGTCATGGGAATTGTCGAAAAAGAGCCCGACCGGATCGGAGATGGCTTCACGCTCGGTCCCGTGGTGCTTGCCGATATGGATGGCATTGCGGCGACGCAGCTGGTGCAGCCTGGAAGCCTGTTCACATCGAAGTACAAGATCAGGACACCTTCGGGAGCCAATCCTGCGCAAGTCGGCGAGCGGCTGGTCAAAGCCTTCCCCGCTGCAGGTTGGGACGTGCAGGATCGCAGCAATGGCGCTCCGGGAACGCGGCGCTTCATCGAGAGGATGGGCCAGTTTCTGGCACTTGTCGGCCTGACCGCGCTGATCGTGGCGGGCATCGGCGTTGGCAATGGCGTGTCATCATGGCTTGAAAGCAAACGCCCCGCGATCGCGACGATGAAGGCGTTGGGGGCTGCATCGCAGACGATATCACAAACCTATCTCATCCAGATTGCAATTGTTTCGGCAGGCGCAATGGCGCTGGGTCTGGTGGCAGGCGCTGCTGCACCCTGGCTGGTCGCCACGCTCGCAAGCGAATTGTTGCCAGTGCCCCCTGAGTTGGGTCTGTACCCCGGACCACTGGGACTGGCGCTTGCGTTCGGCGTGCTTACCGCATTGCTCTTTGCTGTGGTTCCCTTGTCGCGTGCGCGGCGCGTGGCTGCTGCGTCGTTGTTTCGTGGCGGGGTTGAAGCGTTGCCGCCGCCTGCGCGCCCGGCCACTGTTGCGGCTGGCATCCTTGCGCTCGGGATTGGTGCGCTGGCGATCTTTACCGCGCGCGAGCCGCTGTTTGCCGCGCTATTTGTCGCGGGGGCACTTGCGGTGTTGATAATCCTTCTGGGGCTCGGCTGGTCCATACAGCGCGCCGCCAAGCGTGCGCCGCGCGCAAAAGCGCCGTTGTTGCGGCTGGCAATTGCCAATCTTTACAGGCCGGGCGCAAAAACTGTCCAGCTTGTCGTGGCACTTGGCCTGGGCATGACATTGTTCGGCCTGCTCGCGGTGATCGAAAGCAATTTCGCGCGCCAGCTCCAGTCGCAGATCCCTGATCGCGCACCGAGCTTCTTCGTCCTCGATATTCCCAATACCGAGGTCGATCAGTTTCGTGGGCTTGTCGGCGGGATCGCGCCTAAGGCTGAGATTAACACCGTGCCGTCGCTTCGCGGGCCAGTCGTGGCGATTAACGACACGCGCGTTTCGGATATGAAAACTATCCCCGAGGACGCGTGGATTCTTCGCGGCGATCGCGGACTGACGTTTGCATCGAAACTGCCCGAGGGCAATCGCGTGGTTGCAGGCAAATGGTGGGCAGAAGATTATTCAGGGCCGCCGCTGGTGTCGATCGACGAGCGTGCGGCAACGGCGCTGTCGCTCAAGCCCGGCGACCGGATGACGATTTCAGTGCTTGGGGTCGAACTCGAAGCCGAAATTGCCAGCACCCGCGAAATCAATTGGGACAGTCTGGGTTTCAACTTTGCGCTGATTTTTTCGCCGGGCGCGCTTGAAGGTGCACCCTACACCTATATGGCAACTGTCGGCGTTCCGCAGGCCAGCGAAGCGGCGTTGAACCGGGCGATGGCCGAACGCTTCCCGTCATCGTCGATGATCCGGGTCAAGGATGTGATTGGCCAGATCGGGGCGTTGATGGGGCAGCTGGCGAGCGCAGTGCGAGTCGCATCGCTCGTTGCGGTTCTGGCAGGGGTGGCGGTGCTGATCGGCGCGATTGCTGCAGCGCGCCGCGCGCGGATTTACGATGCCGTGATCCTGAAAACTTTAGGCGCGAGCCGCTGGCAAGTGCTGGCCGCGCAGGCGATCGAATATGCTGGGCTGGCGCTGCTGGTGTCCGCGATTGCATTCGGCGTGTCGGCGCTGGGTGGATGGCTGGTGGTCACCGAAACGCTCCAACTCGATTGGGATCCCGACTGGTTGCAAGTGGCGATCACGATCGCGCTTGGCGGGGTTACGGTGATCGCGCTTGGGATGGCCGGCTCGCTTCCTGCACTTGCTGCAAGGCCAGCGCAGGTCTTGCGCGAACTTTAGACCCTGTTTCACTCCGATTGAAGCGACCGCTAACGGCGGCGGGCCGCTTTTGCCGCGAGCCATCGTCGCTGAGCCGGAGTCCTTTGGGGTCACGATGAATGACATCGCTTCCTCCTCTCGAAATCCCCGCAAAGTAATGCACTGCGGGGTGGCCCATCTCCTCGTCTTGCGGCAAAATCGGCCCCGTCACGCGCTTCTATCTGAGTGAACCAGGGTCCGAACCAGAATGGCGAGACACCGAACGCTTGCGGTGCAATCGGCAGGCGTTTGGCAATACCTCGTTAAGTGTCGCGAACATACAAGGCATGCATCGAGACGCGCTGGTTCCCAACCCCCGGCGCGGGCTCGGCAATGAAAAAAATGGTCGTCGTTCGGCGCAGCGTCTTACCGGCAGTGCCCGTCGTGGCGGGGGTGCATATCCCCCAGCGGCATCCCCGCCACGTCATGGCTTCCGGTCAGAACGAAACCCGTGCCGACACCCGGATGTCGCGGCCTGCAAGCGGCGCAAAATCCTTGAGAAAACTCGCATGGCGGCGCGCGTTCACATCGAAGATGTTGTTTGCTGAGAGCGTCAGATCGATACCGCGCTCGGCACCGAACGGCTTGAACCCTAGCGAGGCATTGACCATCGTATAGCCACGCGTCGGTGTTTCGAACGCCGCAATCTTGCGCTGATCATCGACCCATTCGACTTCGACCCGACCGCTCAGCGTATCCGATTGCGCCTCGAGCCCGCCCAGCAGGCGAAGCGCGGGAATGCGCGGGATGTTCGTGCCGCCCCCCTTGATCTTCGCGCGGGTATAATCGCCGACGCCGTCGATATTGATTGCAAAATCCCCGATCCGCGCCAGCCGCGCGCTGGCTTCGACTTCGAAACCGTAATGCCGGGCATCATCCTGCAGAAATTCGAACACCGGCAAATCGTCTTCGATCGCGCCTGTTGGCTGTTCGTAGATAAAGCCATCAAAATCACTGTAATAAGCCGACGCCGCGAGCGAATAGCCATCGCCATTGCCGCGCAACGTTGCCTCGATGCCCTTTGCCTTTTCCTTGGCGAACAGCGGGTTGCCCACCTCGAACGCCTGCGTTCCGGCATGCGGTCCGTTCGAGAATAATTCCTCTGCGGCAGGGGCGCGTTCGGTGTAGGAAAGGTTCAGCCCGACGCGCCAGCCCGCGCCGATTTCGTAACTTGCGCCAGCCGATCCCGACACCGCCGTAAAGCGTCGCCGCAGATCGGGTGTGCCAAGATCGTCGTCGGCCGCCGCCGTCAGCACGCTGCGTTCAACCCGCCCGCCCAATTCGGCGCGTGCTGGGCCAAGATCGAACGATTGCACGGTGTAAATGCCGAACTGTTCGGTGTCGCTGCGGGGCAAGAATTTTTCCTCGCCCACAATGTCGATCCTGCGCGCAAAGACCTGAGCACCGATGGCCCCCTGCCAGCCGTTGCGCTCGCGCTGGACAAGATCGAGACGGCCTTCGATGCCGTCGTTTCGAAACGTCGTTCCGATCTCACCTGTATCTTCCAGTTCATTATGTTTGTAATCTGCGTGACCGCCGCGAAAGCGGATCGCATCGAAAAACCCGCTTGCCGGATTGATTTCGGCGCGCAGATCGAAGCGCGTCTGTTTGACATCGAGCCGCACGGCTTCGGCCTCGACGGCCGGATCGAATGAATAACGGATCGGCACACCATAAAGGCTGTCATACCGGCTGATCGAAAACCCCAGATTGCCATTGTCGAGGATCAGTGCCGCGCCGCCCGCCACGTCCCAGGTGCGTGCTGCAGTGTTCGGCAGCCGGCCGCGCAGATCGGCAAGTTCGGCGATCTCGGGTTCGGGGCTGGCGGCGGCAATCGCGCGCAGCGTAGGCGCCAGAACGAAGCCACCGACATCGATATCGCGCGTTTTGAGATAACTGCCATCGAAATGCAGCACGAACTTGTCGCTGATCGGCAGATCGAACCGCGCACCGCCCGAACGTTCGTTGGCAGCGCTACCATAAGTGGCAATCGCATCGACATGAATGGCTTCGTCGGGCACGATGCGCGGGATGCGGCTGTCAATGACGTTGACCACGCCGCCAATGGCCGATGATCCGAACAGCAATGCTGCAGGGCCCCGAAGAACCTCGATCCGGTCAGCGGTCAGCGGGTTGATGACCACGGCATGATCGACACTGGTGTTCGACACATCGAAACTGCCGATCCCATCGGTGAGAATACGAACGCGTTCTCCTTGAAATCCGCGCAGCACCGGGCGCGATGCATTCGGCCCGAACGACGTCGCCGAAACACCTGCCTGTCGCGACAAGGTTTCGCCGATTGTCGAACGCAGTTCGCGGTTGAGATCGGTGTCGTCAAGGACCGAGGTGCCCAGCAGAAGGTCGGCCTGGGTTCGGGCAAGGATGGCCGTGACGATGATGTCAGGATCTACGCTGCGATGGTGATCGCCACGCTCGGGCGCATCTTGCGCAATTGCGGGGATGCTTATGGTGGCAGCCAGCGCTGCGGCAATCGTTAGACGCACGTAATCACTCCGCGATATGATGTATCGCGCCCGTCTTAGCGGTATATGTTACACCGTATCAAGGAAGAAAATCATCGATTGCTCGAAATGTCGTCGGCTGGCCTTGAATACAGGTCGGGTCAGGCAGCGCGCAGCAACGCGTTCCGACCCGTGGCCCTTGTCAGGCCGAAACGCAGCACGAGCAGCCCTGCAAACCACAGTGCATCGTTACGCGCGACGAGCGCGATGATTTCCGCCGAAAAATTTTCGGCCCCGCCGCCAAAACTCGCATAGCCGCGCAGCAGCAGTTGATAGGCCACAAATGCCGCCACCAGCGCCGCGATGGGCCGGACGATCGGGTTCGTGCCCGCGTTTCCAGCGGCAAACCGCGCGATTTCGCTGGCGATCAGCGTGGTGCCAAGAATGGCAATGCCATGGCCAACTGCCTGCGCATCCCAGGGGAATGACAGGAGGAAAAACCCGACCGCCTGATTAACGCCCCATGCCGCAGCAATCAGCGCCACGGCCGTACGCCTGTCGAGCGTCAGCGCCGCGAGCGCGGCAAATGCTGCAAATGGAAAGACGCAAGCCAGTGCCAGACTGCCGAACACGGTCGCAGCGGCAAGCGACGCAGGCCAGATCGCGCTGTTGGGGGTGCGGAGCAGGGTGGTCGTCATTTTATGCGTCCTCTTCTTAAATGCGGGTAACGGGGTTTCCTGTGCTTCTCAAGCCCTACTCCTCATCATTGCGAGGAGCGCAGCGACGCGGCAATCCAGACTGTGTGGTATGGCCAGTGGATTGCCGCGCTTCGATCGCAATGACGGGTGCTGTCAGAAACGGGCGCGAAGCCCGACATGGGCGTTGCGGCCATAAGTGCCGTAGCCGCTGACCGTCTCATATTCGGTGTTGAACAGGTTTTCGACGCGGCCGAAGATCTCGACCGCTTGGGTTACCGGGTAGGCGGCACGGATCGTGACGAGTTCATACCCGTCGAGGCTGGCCCGGGTGAAGGTTTGAAAATCGCTGTCTGCACTGTCACTGGCAAGGCGGAGCGAGGCACCGAATTTCAGCGTGTCCCATCCGGTCCAGTTGGCGGCCAGGTTGAGGCTGTGGCGTGGGCGGCGGAGTAGCGTCAGGTTGGTCGCGCGGTCCTGTGTGTCGGTATAGCTGTAATTGGCGTCGACAATGAAGCTCGATGTCGGGTTGAAGCGAACGAACGCCTCGACGCCCCTGGCACGCGTGCGGTCGATATTGTCGAAGGTGCCAAATGGACGGTCGGTGCAGATACCAGTCGTCTGGCCGAAGCACGAGATGAAATCGATTTGTCCACGCGTATTGCGCTGAAACGCTGTCAGCCCAAAGCGGAATTGACCATCGAGCGCGGATTGCTCGATGCCGATTTCGTAGCTCTTTGCACTTTCGGGATCGAGCGTCGTGTTGCCGAAAAAGCTGAACAACTGGAACAGCGTCGGAGCCTTGAAGCCTTCGCCATAGGCGGCGCGAACGATCGTGGTGCTGGTCGGTCTCCAGGCAAGATTGCCCGAGATTGTCGTCTTGGTGCCATAAGTGCGGTAATCGTCGATTCGCGTGCCGCCAGTCAGTGTGAGGCTGTCGGTGGGATCGACGATCAACTGCGCATAGCCGCTCGTCGCGCGGGTGCGGACGGTACTGCTGCCGTCGTCGAAGCGTGAGCGTTCATGCTCGCCGCCGAACACAGCACGGACGCCGGTGGTCAGGTCGGCATCGCCTTGCGCTTCGAACCGATCGACGACGCCCTTCGCGGTGAAGCCTGCGGCGGCACCCGGCGCGGCGAAGTTCGCCCGATCGGTATCGGCGCGGGTGTAGGCAATGCGGGTACGCAACTTGCCATCGACTGCGCGGGCATTGATCCCGGCATAGCCGAAAATTTGTTCGGTCTTCGAAAATTGCGGTGTATCGGCGAAGCTGAATGTGGGAGGGGGGAAGCCATCGAAGTTGCTGCGGCTGTTGGCGTAATTGCCGCGCAGATCGATATCGATGGCGTCCGAAACAGCAATTCCAACGCGGCCATTGCCCGCATATTGGCGATGCCCATCGCGCTCGGTGCCGTTCTTGAACGCGCTGATGCCATCATCGCGGAAATATCCGCCGCCGATGCTTGCAGTGACGATCCCGAACTGTCCGCCTGCATTGCCGGTGAACGTTGCCCGGTCTTTGTAACCATATTCGGCGCGTGCGGTGCCGCCAAAATCTCCGGTGGGCGCAGCAGTGACGATGTTGACAACGCCACCGATCGCCTGACTGCCCCATGGCACCGAATTGGGCCCGCGCAGGACCTCGATCCGGTCGATATTGCCGACAAGCAGATTGCCGAAATCGAACCCGCCACCCGGGGAGGACGGATCGTTGACGCGGACGCCGTCGATCAACGTCAGCGTCTGCTCGCCCTCAGCCCCGCGAATGCGGACAGCGGAAAACCCGCCGATGCCGCCATTTGACGAGACGGTGACGCCGGGTGTGGTCGCCAGGAGATCGGCGACGGTGGGCAGTTGAAGGCGATTAATTTCGTCGGCTTGAAGAATCGTAATCGCGCGTCCTGTGTCGCGTGGCCGTTGCTGCACAGCGCTCGCGGTCACAATAATATCCGTTGGACACGACGTGATGATCGCTTCAGGGTCTATCGATGCCGCCTGCGGACAAGCGGGATCAATTTGCGCAAACACAGGCGAAGCAAGCGCCAGCAACGGCGCGGCGAGCAAGTAACGATACATTCAATTTTCCTTCCACATGACGTTCAACACAGTTGCCGTCACGCGAGGAAATGCCCCCGTTCGCCCGTGTCTTCCCGCACGCGCAAAGGATCAGCGGTCATGGGCAGGTCTCCTGACTCCCGGATCGATGCTCCCCGCTGCCTTCCCAGCTGAATCAAGGGACAGTCCCCTCATTCAATCAGTGGCGTCGTCGCGGTTCGCTCCCCGGTTACAGTTGCGGGAACAGCGCCGGTTTCGCACCGGCTTCCCTTTTGAGCCCTCTCGGGCACCCATAACGCGAATGCGCTTAGGGAAGGGTGAGGCGTTTGGCTAGGGGGTGCCGAGCAGATTACGTCATCCCGTTTAGGTTGAGCTTTTCGAAGCCCTGCCTTGTCTTGACGCAGCCGTGTCAAGGAAAGGACAGCCCTTCGACAGGCTCAGGGTAGACGGACATGTCACGTTTGTTGGTGACGCTACCCCTTCATCGCCAGCCGCCCAAGAAACACCATTTTTCCCAGCTTTACACCCTTCATCCGCAGCACGTCATACGCGGTCGTTGCGTGGAAATAGAAATTGGGCTGTGCGAATGAGAGGAGGAAGTTTTCGGCGGTAAACGGGATCACCATCGACTTGAATTCGAACCGCATATCCTGGCCCACAAATCCGTCAATCTCGTTGCGGGTCAGCGCGGCAAGATCGGCATCGGTTGCATCGACAAGCGCGTGGAGCGCCGCGAAATTGTCAGGCGGATAGGCCGTGCTCGGGGTGAACACACCCTCGCGAACCGCGCGGATCGCGCCGATCGAATGTTCGGAAGTGCATTTCACCTGATAAGCAAAGGGCTGCATGTCTTCGATCAATCGCGCGCCGATGATGTCGGCATGATCGAGATCGTGTTCGGCACAATGCGCCTCGGCTTTGGTTAGCAGGGTTTTTGTCGATCCGAGCAGTTGGCGGAATTGGGGGATAAGTGCGTCGTATAGGCTGATGGTCATTATTCTCTCCACTTGTCCTGGCTGGCCTAACCCTGCGGTCGTCAAACGCAACCGCTACATCCTCCCCATTTTCTTGAAATGGGGAGGTGGCAGTCGCGCAGACGGCTGTTGGAGGGGCCAACGCTCTTGCCAAATAACCCCTCCACCTTTTGTCGTCTCCGCGACAAATGGTCCCCCCCCCCCCCCATCGCAACAACGATGGGGAGGATGCGCTGTAACGGGTTGACCGAAACTTAAACCCGCTTCACGCCAGCGCGAAAAGGAGAGCAAATATGGCAGGCGTATTGGACGGCATTACACTGATCGAAATGGCGGGCATCGGCCCAGGCCCGTTTGCCGGCATGATGTTTGCCGATCATGGCGCGCGCGTGATCCGCGTCGAGCGCGTTGGCGCGCCTGACATGCAGGGCCGCGACGTGCTGTCGCGCAACCGCGAAATCATCCAGCTCGACATGAAGTCGTCCGAGGGCGTCGCGCAGGTGCGCGAGCTTTGCCGGAGCGCCGATGGCCTGTTCGAAGGCTTCCGCCCCGGCGTGATGGAGCGGTTGGGGCTCGGGCCCGACGTGCTGCTCGCCGACAATCCAAAGCTCGTCTATGGCCGGATGACCGGCTGGGGCCAAACCGGACCGCTCGCGATGGCAGCGGGGCATGACATCAACTACATCTCTATCACAGGAAACTTGCACGGCTATGGCCGCCCCGACGGCAAGCCGACGCCGCCGACCAACGCGATCGGCGATTTTGCGGGCGGCGGCATGATGCTCGCATTCGGAATGGTTGCGGCATTGCTCAACGTCCAGCGCGGCGGTCAGGGGCAGGTGATCGATGTCGCGATGACCGATGGCGCGGCGATCATCCACGCGATGCAATGGGGCTTTCGTGCAATGGGCGCATGGGAGGATAGCCGCGGCGTCAACATGCTCGATACCGCTGCGCATTTCTACGACAGTTACGAATGTGCCGATGGCAAGTTCATCTCGCTGGGATCGATCGAGCCGCAATTTTACGCGCTGATGCGGCAAAAGCTTGGCATTACAGAAGACGCCGATTTCGATGCGCAGATGGACAAATCGGCGTGGCCGCGGCTTAAAGACAAGATTGCGGCGATCCTCAAGACCCAATCGCGCGATCATTGGGCTGGGTTGATGGAGGGCACCGACGTTTGCTTCGGCGCGATCCTGTCAATGGCAGAGGCACTAGAGCATCCGCATAATCGGGCACGCGGCACGTTCATGAGCCTCAATGGTGCTGATCAACCAGGCCCAGCGCCACGGTTTCTTGGCACACCAGCGCCGGTCCCGGTTGCGAGGCGATAAATTCAGGAGATCGAGGTTTCAACACTTTGCGTGGGGGCCGCTTTCATGATGTGACAATTGGCGTTCGGTCGATTATGGCTTCGCGACTGCCAATTGTCGGCAGGCCTGTGTCGCAGGGGATCGCCGCATGAACGCAGCCGAATTGTCCGTTTTGCTTCCCGAAGGCTCATTGTTCGCTGCCTGTCGGGCCGATGAATTGTCCGATCTTCTGTCGCTCGCATCGCGGCATGACATGAAAAAGGGGCAGACGTTGCTGCTTCAGGGCGACCCCGGCGACATGCTTATCATCCTGCTAGCCGGCAATGCCAAGGTGACGATGGTGGCGATGAATGGGCGGGAGATCACGCTCGACTATGCCGATGCGGGCGCGGTACTCGGAGAAATCGCCGTGCTCGACGGCGGGGCGCGGACGGCATCGGTGATCGCACTTGGTGCGGGAAGTTACCTCAGGCTGACGCGTGCCGCATTCGAAGCCTTTGTCGAAAGGCAATCGGGCATGGCCTGGCGGCTGATGCGCGAACTGGCGCGGCGATTGCGCCAGACCAACAACACGATCGAGAGCGACCGCGCCTTTGCCTCGGGCCCGCGCCTCGCGCGCTTTCTGCAGCGATTGACGCTCGCGGGTTCGGAGGACGGGCGGCTTCGGCTCGATCTGTCACAAAGCGAACTGGGGTCTTTTGCGGGGATGAGCCGCGAAAACATCAATCGGCAATTGTCGGCATGGGCCGATGCTGGCGTCATTTCGCTCAACCACGGGCGGATCACGGTTCTGGATTCGAACTTCCTGTCCGAAATCGCATCCTCTTCGGAATAGCGGGTCGGCTTTCGATCGGGATCATTGACACCGGGTCGCGCGTTCATATTTGCGACACTGTATTTTTGTGACACAGTGCGACCTGCAGGAGAGATATGATGACCCAAGACACGACGCCAGACGCCAAGCTGCCTGAAGACGATATGAAACGCCGGCAGAACAGGCTGCGTGCAGGCATCGGCCTTGGCGTGGGATCGGCTGCGGTGATGGCTGCGCTGCTTTATGCCAACAAGGACAAGATCAAGAAGAAGCGCGATCGGCCTGCCCCCGAACCGACCGATTGACCCTCGTTTTATCTACAGGCTTCCCTTCGCTCGACTGTGATCCTATCCCGGTATCGATCGTTTGATAGGGAGACTATGATGGCGCTTGGCGGGATGCAGGATTGGAAGCTGCGCGTAACGCATTTGATCGATCATGCCGCGCGCGAGTGCGGGACGCGCGAGATTGTGACGCGCTGGGCCGATGGCACCGTTGAACGCAGCGACTGGGCAGGGGTAGCCGCTGATGCGCGCAAGCTGGCGCAGGCATTTTCGGGCATGGGCTTGAAGCCTGGCGACCGCGTTGGCACGATCGCGATGAACCATCACCGCCATCTGGCAACCTGGTATGGCGCGATCGGCTTCGGCGGGGTTATCCATACGATCAATGTGCGGCTGTTCGATCAGGACCTGATCTACATCATCAATCATGCCGAAGACCGCGTCCTTCTGTACGACAAGCAGTTCCAGCCGATGATCGATCGCCTCAAGCCGCATCTCACCACCGTAGAGCATTTCATCGTGTTCGACGATGATGCTGGTTACCCGGCGCTGGTCGCAGCGCATGACGGCGATTATAACTGGTATGACGGTGATGAGCGCGATCCGTGCATGCTCTGCTATACCAGCGGGACGACAGGCAACCCGAAGGGGGTGCTTTACGAACATCGCAGCCACATGCTCCACGCGATGACCGAGATTGCGCCTGCCGGGTTCGATCTTTCGGCAACGTCGGCGTTGCTGCCGATCGTGCCGATGTTCCACGCGGCAAGCTGGGGGTTGCCCTTCGCAGGTGCCGCTGCTGGGGTGAAGTTTGTGTTTTCGGTGACCAATGAAGCACCGGTACTGCACAAGCTGATGCTGAGCGAAAGCATTACCCATTCGGCGGGCGTGCCCACAGTGTGGCTTGCGATGTTTGCGCATCTCGATGCCGAAGCTGCGGCGGGGCGCGAGTCGGGGCTGGGCAAGTTGCGGCTTGTGACTATCGGCGGATCAGCGGCGCCGCGATCGATGATCGACCGGTTGATGCGCGGCGGCATTCGCGTCGGGCATGCGTGGGGCATGACCGAAACCTCGCCGATCGGCACAATGGGCGCACCGACGCATGACTGGGACGATCTCTCGCTCGATGCGAAGATCGATGTTGTGGTCAAGCAGGGCAGGGTGCCGTTCGGGGTCGAATTGCGCGTGATCGACAAGGACGGGGCGGTGGCACCGCGCGATGGGGTCACGTCGGGTTCGCTCCAGATCCGTGGGCCTTGGGTGATCAAGCGCTATTTCAAGGCCGATGCCGATGCGTGCGACGCCGATCAATGGTTCGATACCGGTGACGTTGCGATGCTTTATCCTGATGGCACCATGCAGATCACTGACCGGGTAAAGGATGTGATCAAATCGGGCGGGGAGTGGATCAGTTCGGTCGAGCTCGAGAACATCGCGATTGGCTGCCCGGGGGTTGCCGAAGCAGGGGCAATCGGCGTCATCCACCCCAAATGGGATGAGCGGCCGGTGCTGGTCATTGTCAGGAAGCCCGATGCGGACCTGACCGAAGACGCCGTCAAGGCGTACCTATCCGAAAAGATCGCCAAATGGTGGATGCCCGACCGCGTGATCTTTGCCGACGATCTGCCACACACAGGAACAGGCAAGATCCAGAAGGTTGCACTGCGCGAACGCTACAAGGATCTGGTGCTCGATTGATCATAGTAAAGCCAGGTTCTTGATCCGGCGACGAGAGCGCGTTGCATAAAGTGTCGCACGGCGGGAGGGGACGATGTCGAATTGTCCTATGATGCTTTTCGAATCGCCTGTCCTAGGCCCGTGCCGCCATGGCATGATGCGGCTATGGCGCGATCGCACTGCCTCCGAACATATCGTCCTTATCGCACGTGCGGCGTGGTATTCGCGTCTTGGGTGCCACTTGGTTGCCGCGCTGTGGCACAGCCGGGGCGAAGCGGGGATTTTAAGAGGACAAAGCGAACAGTCACAGCGTCAAATTGGGTTCATCTTGTTCGGTTTGGCAGACGTGGAAACGCGACGATACCCCCTACTTAACTCTCAACTCCGTGAGGAATCCGCCATTTTCCGCAAGCTAGTACTGCCGGTGGCGGGCCCTTTTGCACCGCCCTCCCGGCACCCCCCAGCAAGGGCTGTCACTTCTGTCAGTTTCAGCTATCGTGCATCGCAAGGAGGCCGAGTCGGCCATGGGAGAGGCGTTACCCGAAGTGCTTCGCGGGTCTGACCCGGCGGAGGCCGTTACCATCCGCACGACTGCGGATATCCGCCCTGCGTCGATGATCATGCATCAGGTAGCGGTTGCGCGCGATCTGCGTATCTCCACCTGTGCCGATATCGCGTCGAAGGCGCAAATGATCGATGCCGATGGCGCGATCATCAATGCCGAAATCTTCGGCTGGATGGGTGATGGCGAACGCTGGTGGGAAGATTCGCGGCTGGCGCTGTCTTCGCCGCTGCCACGCGCGTGCCGCTATGAAAGCGAGCCCTTCTGGTGCAACGAACAGGGGTTCTACACGCGCTGGCGCAACCGTTATCTCGATGAGATGGACCTGACCGACTTCAAGAAAAGGTCGCTGGTGCGCGCCGCGATCCTCGTGCCGGTCCATCTTGCATTCGGGCAGATCGGCGCGGTGAGTTTCTGCCCGATCAACCCTGACAAGATCGATCTTGCCGCCGATTTTGCCGCGCATGGCGATTTTCTGGCGCTGCTGACCCGGCGCTATATCGCAGGCTATGTTGCGGTGATGCGCACCGCGCAATGGATGCCGTCCGACGCGCACCTTTCCAAACGCGAAGTCGAATGCCTGCGCTGGGCGGCGATCGGTAAGACCGATAAGGAAGTCAGCCTGATCCTCTCGCTCAGCCATGCAACGGTGCGCTACCACATCCAGCGCGCGGCGGAAAAGCTCAACGCGGTCAACCGCAGCCAGACGATCTTCAAGGCCGGGCAATTGGGCTATCTGGGCGCAGCGGCCTGATCCTCCCCGGGACGGAGAGGATCTACCCCAACCGCCGTACCGGGTCGCTGCCATCCCAGCCGACCGACGCGGCCTTGATCATGGCGAACAGCTCGTCGCTCCCACTGGCCGGCTGCAGAATTTCGACGATGCTCCCCGGGCCGCTACCGGTATCGACGTAAAGGACGCCGCCATCCCCGCCTACATCGGCCTCGACCAAGATCTCGCACTCCGCGGCCAGCGCCACCTCGCGCGCCCTGGCGATGTCATCGGTCAGGATGCAGACATGGTGCAGCCCGGTCCCCTCCGCACCACGATAGACGCTCGGCGCATCATTCTCCTGCCGGATCAGTTCGATCTGCATCTCGCCCCAATAGGCGAGCGCAAGGGTGAAGATGCAATTGCTCGGCTCGCTCCGGTATCGCATGTTCTCGAGCGCGATGTTCTCGATCAGGAAAAACGGCCCGACGCCCATCACCTGCGTCCAGTGTCGGATCGCGGCATCGAAATCGGAAGGCACGAACGCCATTTGCATCACCGGCCCGATCTCGCGAATGCTCACACCGTCTCTCCTATCGAATGCGCCAGCTTGCGTGCGATCGTAAGCATGGCAAGATCGCGCCCTCGATCTACTGCGGAAAGTACGAGGCTGATGAGCGATCGTGATCCCGGCATTGCCAGCGCCCCACGGCGGCGCAAGGTAATGGCGCGTGCGCAGTTGCGCCGGATGATCGAGGCTGTCAGCAACGGGCAGGGTGACCGTGCAGCGGCGGCGATGCCGCTTTCCAAAGGCGTCTATATCGATGATGCACGGTTTGCCGCAGAGCGCGAGCATCTGTTTCTGGGCCAGCCAATCGTGGCCGGACTGACCGGCGATATTCCCCATCCTGGCGATCATCTGGTGTTCGATGCAGCGGGGCCTTCGATCATCGTCTCACGCGGCAAGGACGGCGAAGCGCGCGCCTTCCTCAACATGTGTACCCATCGCGGGGCAAAGCTGATCGAGGCTGTCGAGCCTCATTCGGGCCATGCAGCACGGCTCACCTGCCCGTTTCACGCATGGACTTTCGATACTGGTGGCAAATTGATCGGCCAGCCGTCGAAGTCTGCATTCGCAGGCTGCGAGATCGGCGCGCGCAATCTGATCGAATTGCCCTGTGCCGAACATCTGGGGTTGATCTTCGTCCGTCCCGGCGGCGGCGACCGCATCGATGCCGAAGCGCATCTTGGCGAAATGGCTCCGATCCTCAAAGCGCTCGAACTGCACCGCGCCACCCCTGTTAAAAAGGGGATCATGACTGCGGATTCAAACTGGAAATTTGCGCTTGATACCTATGGCGAGGGCTATCATTTCGGCATGCTCCACGCCTCGACGATAGGCCAGACGCATTACAATGACATTGCAGTTATCGATCGGTTCGGGCGTCACCACCGGATCGGTTTTCCCGACAAGAGCCTTGGCGAGGTGGCAAAGGCAACCGAGGCCGAGTGGCCCCAAACCGATTATGGCGGTGTGCATTACCTCTTCCCCAACACCATTCTGTTTTTCGGCGCAGTAACGCCCGGCGTGTTTTTCACGCAGCTGTTCCGCTTGTTTCCCGATGGCGTTGGAAAAACGCGCTGCCAGTTTGCGGTCTATGCACCCTTCGGTGTTGAAAGCGATGCGCATCAGGCAATGTGCGAAATGGCATATGATGCCACCGCGACGGTGGTTCAGACCGAGGATTATCGTGTGGCGTCGAATGGCTATGCCAATTTGTTGACCGCACCTGACGGTTTCGAAGTCATCCTCGGCGCCAATGAGGCGGCGCTTCAATCTGTCCACAAAAACATCGCCGAGGCAATCGGCTTGTCCATAGCGTGAGGAAGACCCATGGCTGACATCGACCCCCAGATTGTGCGTGCGGACCGCTGCCCCGGCCCGAGCTATACCGACATGCTTGAGGCCGATACGCGGCGCGTGCCCGATTTCCTGTTCGCCGAAAGCAATCAGGATCTGGGCGACGAGCCGCTGTCGACCGAGCGCTATACGACCGCGGCGTTCAAGGCGCTCGAGGACGAAAAAATGTGGCCCAACGTCTGGCAATTCGCCGCGCGCGAAGAGGATATGCCAGAGCCGGGCGATACGGTCGTCTACGAAATCAACGAAAAGAGTTATCTTCTTGTCCGCCAGCGCGATGGCGGTATCCGCGCGTTCCACAACGTATGCCTTCACCGCGGTCGCAAGCTGCGACTGGAAAGCGGGCGCGCGATCAACCTGCGCTGCCCCTTCCATGGCTTTACCTGGAATAATGACGGCAGTTTGAAGGAGGTGCCGTGCGAATGGGATTTCCAGCATCTCAAGGGCAAGGATTTGTCACTCCCCGAACTAAGGGTCGATCGCTGGCAGGGGTTCGTGCTCGTCACCGAGAACGCTGATCTGCCGCCATTTCG